>DAITOH010000052.1:2220-8765 GCA_036834225.1 Thiobacillaceae bacterium
CTACTCGCGCACCGGCCTTTTCGCCAGTTTCCGCTGCAGGGTGCGACGGTGCATCTTTAAGGCGCGGGCGGTAGCCGATATGTTGCCCGCATGCTCCGCGAGGACCTTCTGGATGTACTCCCATTCCAGACGTTCTATCGACATCGGTGCCGATGCCGGGGGCAAGCCCGCATCCCCGATCTCGCGGCCTAAGGCGGCGAGGATCTCCGCTGCGCTAGCGGGCTTCGGCAAATAGTGCACGGCCCCCAGCTTGATGGCCTCCACCGCGGTGGCGATGCTCGCGTATCCGGTAAGCAAGAGGATGCGCAGACCGGGGCGACGCGAGCGCATCGGTGCAATCAGTCTGAGGCCGGATTCCATGCCCAGCTTAAGGTCCAGGACGACGGCATCGTAGTGCGTCCCCGCTACCCTGACCAAGGCCGCCTCGGGCTCGACCGCGGTGTCTACCGCATGTCCGCGTCGGGACAGGGCACGGGCAAGTGCCTGCGCGTAAGCCGCGTCGTCGTCCACAATCAGGATGCGTAGCGGCTCGGACATGTTGCCCTCAAACTGCCGCGCGCGTCCCGATGGGCAGATGCACGCGGGCCTGGGTTCCGCCGCCGGGGCGCGGTGACAGATCGAGCCCTCCGCCCAGCCGGTCCAGGACCGCCGCCGCGAGCTGCAGCCCCACCCCCCAGCCTTCGGCCTTGGCCACCTTCGTCTCTAGACCCGGGCCGCGGTCCAGCACCCGGAACTCGATGCCATCGCCTGACCACGACAGATGCAGTGTCACGTCCGCCGGCGAGCCGTCGGCGGCATTGTTAAGCAGGGTGATTAGACAGGATGCCAGGAGTGGATCGTCGGCGATGGCCGGGGCGGGCTGTCGCCCCGAAACCTCAATCGTCACCTGGGCCTGGGGGCGCATGAGCTGCCAGTGTTCCACCAGCTCGGTAACCCAGGCATCGACCGGCCGCAGGGGGGCCGGTCCGGTGCGCGTCCTGGCGGCGAAGGCGCGCAGCCGCTCCAGCACGGCGCGCATGCGGGTAGTCTGGCTAATCATTGCGGCCAGGGTGGGCGCAAGGTCGTCGTCATTGGCATATTCGCCGTGCAAGGCCTCTAGTTCCAAGCTCAGGGTGGACAGCGGCGTGGCCAGGTCATGCGCGGCGGCGGCCGCCTGCATGCCCAAAGCAAAGAGGTGTTCGTCGCGCAAGGCCGACTCCCTGGCTTCGGCCAGGGCGCGGTCGCGAGCGCGCAAGTCGGCATGGAGTCTGGCGACGAAGGTCGCTACTAAGGCGGCGGTAAAAAGGAAGCTCAACCACATGCCCATCAGGTGGAGATCGCCCGCCTCGCGGTCGGTCATGTCCAGGCGCAGCGGGTGATAGTGGCTCATGAGCAGGGTGTAGAGCAGGGCCACCACACCGGTCATCACCCAGGCCAAACCGGCCGGCAGCAGGGCCGCCGTCAGCACCAGGGGTAGCAGCAGCAGGGAGATGAAGGGATTGGTATAGCCGCCGCTGAAATACACCAGGGCGGCAATGAGGACGGCATCCCCTAGCAGATGCAGGAAGACCCCCTGTCTGCCCGCTTCGCCTGCGGCGATGGCCCGCGCCTGCAGCAGGACCAGCAGGGCGTGCAGTCCCAGTAGCGCGAGCATGGGTGGCAGCGGCAACTGGATGGAGGCTAAGGCGGCGACCGCGGTGAGGGCAACGGCCTCCCCGGTCACCAGGAGGACGCGCGCGGCTAGTAATCTACGCAGGGCCGGCTTTGGCAGCTCGCCTGCGGCGGAGGCGGTCGTGCCACCGGGTAGGGCGCCGATAGCGGCTTGAGTCGTCGGTGCGGGCATGGACATCAATGATCTGGAGGGTCGGCGGGTCGGGCAAGCCCCGCCAGGTGCGTCAGATTGACGCACCCCAAGCCCGGGCCTGGCCTACCGGGATACGATGACCGCTTTCTGCTCAATGGGAGAACGCATCATGTTCAGACTCACTGCCGCCTTCACCCTGTCCGCTATCCTGACCGCCCCCACCTGGGCCAGCGAGGTCAAGGTCCAGAATGCCTGGGCACGGGCCACCGCACCGGGCCAGGCCGTGGCCGGAGTATTCATGGACCTCAGTGCAGAGCGCCCCATGAGCGTGGTCGGCGGGACGAGTCCCGCAGCGGAGCGGGTAGAACTGCACACCATGTCGATGCAAGAGGGTGTCATGGTCATGCGCAAAGTGCCCGAGATCAGGCTGCCTGCCGGTCAGACCGTGCAACTTAAGCCGGGCGGGCTGCATGTCATGCTCATCGGCCTGAAGGCTCCGCTGCAGGAGGGCCAGACCGTGCCCCTGACCCTGCAGGTGCGCGACGCCGGCGGCAAGACCCAGGAACTCGCGGTTCAGGCCCAGGTCCGGCGTCAGGGCGAGCCGGCAGGGTCGATGCACCACCGGCACTAGGATAAAACGACCCCCTGACTCGCTGCGCTCGTTTCCCCCCGAGGGGGTGATCAGTTCCTTCCGAACGGCCGTGCGGAACTAAAACCGGGGTCGCGACCGCTCGCTGGTGGGTGCTAGCGAAGCCGGGGCAGGCCGGCGACGCACGCTACACCCCTCCCGAGCATGCGGGGAGGGGATACGCGTTACTGGATCTCCTTCTCCAGCTCCTCGATGCTGGTGTGGCGCACGTCCTTGCCCTTGACCATGAACACGATGTACTCGGAGATGTTCTTGGCGTGGTCGCCGATGCGTTCGATCGCCTTGACCACGAACATCAGGTCGATGAAGGTGGAGATGGTGCGCGGGTCCTCCATCATGTAGGTGATGAGGTGGCGTGTGATGAGGTGGAATTCCTCGTCCACTTCCATGTCCTGCCGGGCCACGGCGGCGGCGGCGGACACGTCCAGGCGGGCGAAGGCGTCCAGCGACTCGCGCAGCATCTTGAGCGTAAGCCCGGCCATGTATTTGATCTCGCTGTAGCGGGGCGTGACGATGCGGTCGGTCTCGTACACGCGCAGGGCATAACGCGCGATCTTGGAGGCCTCGTCACCGATGCGCTCCAGATCGGTGATGGTCTTGATGATGGTGAGGATTAGCCGCAGGTCCGACGCGGTGGGTTGGCGCAAGGCGATGATCTGGGTGCAGGCCTCGTCCGTGCCGACCTCCATGGCGTTGACCATGTGGTCGTTGGCGATCACCTCCTTCGCCGCTTTGACGTCGCCCTCGATTAAGGCATCGATGGCCCGGTTGATCTGCTCCTCGACTAGCCCCCCCATCTCCAGCACGCGGGCCCGTGCCGCCTCGAGGTCCGCATCAAACTGCTTGTAGGTGTGTTGTGTCATCGCTCCGCTCCTTGTCGCCGGGCCATTGGCTTTAGATCGATTATAGCCAGCCTCCCCGCGGGAATTATTACAGTTCCGTAACGAAAGGCACGGCCAGACGTCTGCCGTCGATGTCCAGGGTCATCACCCAGTCGCGCCGGCCCGACACGCATACCGGCAGGGTCACCCGGCCCCGGAATACCCCCTCCTTATCGGCACGCAGGGTGTAGAGGTTGAATCCCATGTCCATGCCCTCCATGGTAAACGTAGCCTGCACCTTGCGCGCCTGCCCGGCCCGGACCCAGACCTCGAAGGGCTGCAGCACCTTAAGCTCGCCTTCGACGCCCACGCTGACCGCCTGGCCATGCAGATGGGTCGAACAGCCAGCGGCGAGGTCGGGGCAGTCCAGCACCGGCGGCGGCCCCCCCTGCGGTTCGCGCGCCTGGTTCAGATAGACCACCAGGCCCACCACCAGCAGGATGCCCAGCGGTGCGAGGCGAAAGAAATGGCTGCGTGTTATGGTCATGTCCAAAGTCCCCTCTTCAAGGCGATGCCGTGGGCGCCCGCCTGCCGGGCCGTGTCCAGGTCGGTGGGGGCAAGCCCCCCCAAGGCGTAGACAGGCAGCGACCGTCGGGCCGCCAGTTCACGGAAACGCTCCCAGCCCAGCGGGTTGGCACCGGGGTGGGAGGCGGTGGGCAGCACCGCACCCAGGACAACGAAATCTACCCCCAGCGCCTGGGCCTGTTCCAGTTCCGCCGCATCGTGGCAGGAGGCGCCAACCCAGGGCAGGTCGGGCTTAAGCTTAAGGCGCATGAGCCGGGCGGCGGGCAGGTGCACGCCGGCCTCCAGTCGTGCGGCCAAGACGGGGTCGTCGTTGATCAGCAGCCGGGCGCCATGGGCACGGCAGCGTGCTGCCACCTCGCGCGCGAGGGCGGCGAGCAGCTTTGCAGGCATGGCCTTTTCGCGCAGTTGCACAAGCCGCAAGCCCCCCGTCAGGGCGTTCTCCAGCCGGCGCAAGAAGACCTCCACCCCAAGCTCCGTGGCAGCCGAGATGCCGTAGGTCAGGGGTAGCGACAGTGCGCGCAGGATGGGTCCGTTGGCGGGCAGGATGGGCTCTACCCCTGGCCGCTCGGCACGCACCCAGGCCATGCCCTGGCCCTCGTGCGGATGCGGCTCTCCGCTCCAGTCGGTGACACGGAAGAAATATAGCCTCACCCGGGCGTGTGCGTAATCATAGTCGCAGGTAAGCCAGGGATAGGCCCGACGCACGGCGATGCCAAGCTCCTCCCTGAGCTCGCGTTCTAAGGCGTGGCGGGGGGCCTCCCCCGGCTCCACCTTGCCGCCCGGGAACTCCCACCAGCCGGCATAGACCTTGCCGGCTGGGCGGCTAGCCATGAGGAAGGTCCCGTCCGGGCGTTCGATGACGGCGGCGGCGACCTCGATGCGGGCTGTCATCGCCTGCCCTTGGATCGACTGCGCTGCAAGGCCTGGCGGCCGACCCAGTCCACGGCGAACTGGCGGGCGGTGCGCCCCGAACGGCCGCCGCGCTGGATAGCCCACTGTAGCGCCGCTTCGCGCAGGGCCGGCGTCGTGCGGCCGCCCAGGGCCTCGACCCACCCAGCCACGATGTCCAGATAGGCGTCCTGATCGAAGGGATAGAAGGTGAGCAGCAGACCGAAGCGGTCGGATAGGCTAACCTTTTCCTCCGTGCTGTCCGCCGGACGGACCTCGCCGCCCAAATGCTGGGCGGCGGCGTTCTCGGCGAAATACTCCGGCATCAGGTGACGGCGGTTGGAGGTGGCGTAGATCAGCACGTTGTCGGGCAGCCCCGCGACCGAGCCGTCGAGGGCCGCCTTGAGCGGTTTGTAGGCGGGCTCGTCGGCCTCGAAGGAGAGGTCGTCGGTGAACAGGAGGTAGCGCCAAGGGGCCGCGGGCAGACGCTCGATGATGTGCGGCAGGTCGACGAGGTCGGCCTTGTCCACCTCGATCAGGCGCAGTCCACGCTTGGCGTAGCGGGGCAGCAAAGCCTTGACCAGCGAGGACTTGCCGCAGCCGCGGCTGCCGGTGAGCAGGGCGTTGTTGGCCGGCAGGCCCTGCACGAACTGGCGCGTGTTGCGGTCGAGCGCCGCCTTCTGCGCCTCGATGTGGTGTAGCCGCTCCCAGGGCGGGCAATTGAGCACCCGCACCGGCTCCAGCCAGCCCTGCAATGCCGTGCGGCGCCAGCGGCAGGCCAGGGTGACGGTCCAGTCGACAGCAAGCGGGGCGGGCGGCAGCAAGGGTTCCAGACGCGCCAGCAGGGCTTCCGCTCGGGTCAGGAAGTCGTCTAGCCGATCGCTCACGTCCGGTACTCGGCGTTGATCTTGACGTAGTCGTAGGAGAAGTCGCAGGTCCACACCGTGGCCTCGGCCTCTCCCCGGTTAAGTTCGATGCGCACCAGGATGTCGGGCTCGGCCATCACCCGGCGACCGTCCTCCTCGCGGTAGCCTGCGGCCCGGCCGCCGTGCTCCGCGACCAGCACGTCGCCTAAGTGCAGCCGCACACGGCTTACATCGAGGTCGTCGATGCCGGCATAGCCCACCGCCGCCAGGATGCGCCCCAGGTTGGGGTCGGAGGCGAAGAAGGCCGTCTTGACCAGGGGCGAACGGGCCACGGCATAGGCCACCCGCTTGCACTCGGCCTCGTTGCGTCCGCCCTCGACGCGGATGGTTATGAACTTGGTGGCGCCCTCGCCATCGCGCACGATGGCCTGGGCCAGTTCCGCCATCACGCCGGTCACCGCCTCGCGCAGGGGGGCGAAACGGGGGTCGGCGTCGTCCATGATCACCGGCGCCGCGGTCACGCCGGTGGCGATGAGCATGCAGGCGTCGTTGGTGGAGGTGTCGCCATCCACCGTGATGCAGTTGAAGGAGCGGTTCACCGCATGCCGCAGGATGGCCTCCAGGGCCTCGCAGGACACCGGCGCGTCGGTGGCGACGAAGGCGAGCATGGTGGCCATGTTTGGATGGATCATGCCGGAGCCCTTGGCGATGCCGGTGAGGGTGAACCTGACCCCGTCCAGCTCGATCTGGCGCGAGACCGCCTTGGGCACGGTGTCGGTGGTCATGATCGCCTTGGCGGCGGCAAGCCAGTTGTCCTCCCGCAGATCGGCCAACGCCGCCGGCAGGGCGGCGATGAGCTTGTCATGGGGCAGGGGCTCCAGGATGACGCCGGTGGAGAAGGGCAGGACCTGCAGGGCGCTGACGTTGAGCAGGTCGGCCAGTGCCGCGCAGCT
>DAITOH010000053.1:0-8638 GCA_036834225.1 Thiobacillaceae bacterium
TGGAGTCGTCCCCCTCGCGGATGAGCACCGCTCCCGCTTCATAGGTGCGGCCATACTTGGCTAGCAGCCGGCTGGCGCGCCCGAAGACGAAGCCCTCTAGCTTGTTCGCGCCCTCGCCGCTGCCGCTAAGGAACAGTTTTTCTAAGGCGGCCACGTCCACCTTGGACAGGGCGTACAGGCATTGAGCCCAGAGATAGAAGGCCGTGAAGGCGAAATAAGCGGCTATGAGCACGAACACCACCCCGCCTAGGGCACCATAGACCGAGCGGTATTCCTCCACCTGGAAGAACACGACAAACAGGGTAAAGAGAGAATAGAGGGTGAGGGTGGAGAGTAACGCCAAGACCGCCGCCTGGCGGAAGCGGGGATGCTTTAGGGGCAGTCGCCAATAGGCCAACAGGACGAGTGTCCAGACCGTGCCGAATGCCAGGAGGAGATTTAGCACGGATAGGAACACGCCCTGTGCGGCCCCCATGATCTCGGCCTGCACCAGAAACCTAAGCGCCCCTTGCGCGGCCACGGCTAAACCCACGAGCAGAAAGGCGATGGGAATGATGACGAAGGGCAGGGTCCAGGACACGACCAAGCGCCGCTTGCTTTCCTCCGGAAAGATCACCTTGAAGGCGCCCTCGAGGGAATGGACCAGTTTGCGGGAGGCCAGCAGCAGGGTGATTAGGCCCACGCTGCTGGCCCCGAGCATGGCGTGCTGGGGGATGAAACCCATCTGCGACAGGACATCCAGCCTGAATTGCTCGTACAAGGCGGCTAGCAGGATGGTTGCGGGTACCGAATGTTCCGCGACGCTGGCCAGCCACTGGATGGCATAGGTGAGCAACAACAGCAGAGGGGTGGCAGAGAGCAGGAAATAGAAGGCCGTCGCAGCCGCATGGTTGGTAAGACCGTTCCTGTTGAACAGCCGCCAGGTGGTGTACGCCACCTGCATAAGCCAGTCCAACCGATCGCGATAACCTTGCATGCGGGTAAGGTACCCGCGCAGGGGGCAGGGGGCAAGGAAGCGGCGGGGCTGGTCTGTTCCTCACACCGCGCTCCCTATCATCTCGGGCTACAATCGCGGTCTGTTTTTGTGAGATCGACCGCCATGCCGCTCATCCGCCCCTTTCCCGCCCTGCGTCCGGCCGAGGGCCGTGCCCAGGAGGTCATCGCGCCGCCTTATGACGTGCTTAACACCGCGGAGGCGCGAGCCCTGGCGGAAGGGCGGCCGTGGAGCTTTTTGCATATCTCCAAGCCGGAGATCGACCTGCCCGCGGGCACCGACCCTTATGCCCCAGAGGTCTATGCCAAGGCGGCGGAAAACTTCCAGCGCATGCTTGGCGCCGGCGTCCTGCGCCGTGATAAGACGCCTTGTTATTACGCCTACCGTCTGATCATGGGCGAGCATGTCCAGACCGGCATCGTCGCTGTGGCCAGCGTGGCGGAGTATGACGTAAACCGCATCCGCAGGCATGAGTTCACCCGCCCGGACAAGGAAGACGACCGGGTGCGGCAGATCACCGCGCTCAACGCCCAGACCGGTCCGGTCCTGCTGGCCTATCCCCATGCCCCGGAGGTGGACGCCCTGCTGGCGGCAGCCACGCAGCGTGAGGCCGACGCCGAGGCGATCTCCGAGGCGGGCGTGCGCCATCTCCTCTGGGTGATCCGCGACACGCAGGTCATCGCTCGCCTTACTGCACTGTTCGATGCGATGCCTGCGCTCTACATTGCCGACGGACATCACCGCTCTGCCGCCGCCAGCCGCGTGTGTGCCGCGCGCAGGATGGCAAACCCCCATCACACCGGCGAGGAGGCCTACAACTACTTCCTGGCCGTGATCTTCCCAGCCCATCAGATGAAGATCCTGGATTACAACCGGGTGATCCGGGATCTCAACGGCTTAAACGAGGAGGACTTCCTGCGTCGGGTGCGGGAATGCTTCACGGTGGAGGCGGCGGACGGCCCGGTCAAGCCGGCACAGCCGAGGGAGTTCGGTCTTTATCTGGGCCGCCGCTGGTATCGGCTGCACATCCACCCCAGCCTGGTGCCAACCGACCCGGTCGATCAGCTGGACGTGAGCCTGCTGCAGAACCATCTTATCGCCCCCATCCTGGGCATCACCGATCCCCGCCGGGACAAGCGCATCGATTTCGTCGGCGGCATCCGGGGCTTGCGCGAGCTCGAGCGACGGGTGGATACGGGCGAGATGGCGGTGGCCTTCGCGCTGCACCCGACGCACATGGAGCACCTCATGGCGGTGGCCGACGCCGGCCGGGTGATGCCGCCCAAATCGACCTGGTTCGAGCCCAAGCTGGCCGACGGCATGGCCTCGCACCTGCTCGACTGAGCCCCGATGCAGCTGCCCTGGAAGGAGATCGATACCGTCCTGCTGGACATGGACGGCACGCTCTTGGACCTGCACTACGACAATCACTTCTGGCAGGTCTACGTGCCGGCCAAGTTCGCCGAGAAACACGGGCTGCCCGAGTCCGAGGCGCGGGAGGAATGTTTCCGGCGCTACAATGAGCAGGCCGGCACGCTCAACTGGTATTGCGTCGATTACTGGACCGAGCAGCTGCAGCTTGACATCGTGCAGCTTAAGGAGGAGTTGTCACACCTCATTAGCGTGCATCCGGACGTGCCGGAGTTCCTGGCTGAGGCGCGTCGCGCCGGCAAGCGGGTGGTGTTGGTGACCAATGCCCACCATAAGGCGCTGTCGCTCAAGATGCAGCGCACGGGGCTTTCTGTCTATTTCGATGCCATCCACTCCTCGCATAGCTTCGGACAGGCCAAGGAAACCCCGCTGTTCTGGCAGGCGCTGCGCCGAGTCGAGCCCTTCGATCCGGGTAGCACCCTTCTGGTGGATGACAGCCTGCCGGTCTTGCGGGCCGCCCGCGATTACGGTGTCGCCCACCTCCTGGCCGTCTGCCGCCCAGACACGCGCCAGCCGGACAGGGATGTGGGGGAGTTCTGGGCCTTGCGGCGGTTTGCCGAAATCATGCCCATTACCCCGGCTTAAGCTGCCGCCCGGCAGGCTCGAGGATCAGCGCTGCGGCCACCCGCCGGCCCTCCGCCGCCAGGATGTTGTAGGTGCGGCAGGCGGCCTGGCTGTCCATCACCTCCAGACCGATGTTGTGCATGATTAGGTCCGCCAGCAGGGCAGGAGCGGGAAAACGCTGGCGGCGGCCAGTGCCGAGCAGCACGATCTCTGGGCGGTGTTCTGCTAAGGCGCCGAGGTGCCGGGTGGTCAGGGCGGAAAACTCCGGGACTGACCAGTCGGCCATCACCCGGTCGGGCAAGATGACCAGGCTAGCGTCGTAGCGGCGTGCGTTGACCTCCACGTAGCCGTCGCCGTAGCCGGTGATCATGTGCACGCCGGTGGCCGTGGAAAGATGCAGTTTCATGGCCGATGCTGTGGAATTGGCCGAAATTCGAGCGCTCGGGTAAGATTACACCCTTTTCAAGCCCCTCGTCAGTGATGGACGATTTCCCACGCATCAAGCGCCTGCCGCCCTACGTCTTCAACATCATTGGCGACCTTAAGATGGCCGCCCGGCGGCGCGGCGAGGACATCATCGACTTCGGCATGGGCAATCCCGATCAGCCCACGCCCAAGCACATCGTCGACAAGCTGATCGAGACCGCCCGCCGCGGCGACACGCATCGCTACTCGATGTCCAAGGGCATCCCGCGGCTGAGGAAGGCGATTGCCAACTGGTACAAGACCCGCTACGACGTGGACCTGGACCCGGAGAGGGAGGCCATCGTCACGATAGGGTCGAAGGAGGGCATCGCCCATCTGGCCCTGGCCACCCTGGACAAGGGCGATCTGGTGATGGTGCCCAACCCCAGCTACCCGATCCACATCTACGGGCCGGTGATCGCCGGCGCCGACATCCGCCACATCCCCATGACGCCCGGGGTGGACTTCTTCCAGGAGATGGAGACGGCGATCCGCAATCACTGGCCCAAGCCGAAGATGCTCATCCTCAACTTCCCGTCGAACCCGACCACGCAGTGCGTGGAACTCGACTTCTTCGAGAAGGTGGTGGCCATGGCCAAGGAATACGGCATCTGGGTGGTGCACGACCTGGCCTATGCCGACATCGTCTTCGACGGCTACCAAGCCCCCTCCATCATGCAGGCGAAGGGGGCAAAGGACATCGCGGTGGAATTCTTCACCCTGTCCAAAAGCTACAACATGCCCGGCTGGCGGGTCGGTTTCATGGTCGGCAACCCCACCCTGTGTGCGGCTTTGGCCCGGATCAAGAGCTATCACGACTACGGCACCTTCACCCCCATCCAGGTCGCCGCCATCACCGCCCTGGAGGGCCCGCAGGACTGCGTACACGAGATTTGCGAGATGTACCGCAAGCGACGTGATTACCTGGTCAAGGGCCTAAACGAGATCGGCTGGAAGGTTAAGGCGCCCCGAGCCACCATGTTCCTGTGGGCCCCCATCCCGGAGCCTTATGCGCACATGAAGTCGCTCGAATTCTCCAAAAAGCTCCTCACCGAGGCGCGTGTGGCGGTATCGCCGGGTATCGGATTCGGCGAATACGGCGACGACCACGTGCGTTTTTCATTGATCGAGAATGAACATAGAACGCGGCAGGCCATCCGTGGGCTGCGGGAGATGTTTAGGAAAGACGGACTGTTGAAATGAAGCCCATCAATGTCGGTTTGTTAGGTCTGGGAACCGTGGGCGGCGGCACGCTGACCGTGCTGCGTCGCAACCAGGAAGAGATCACCCGGCGCGCCGGACGCCAGATCCGTGTCACCCATGCGGCCGTGCGCAACGTCGAGCGCGCCCACAGCCGGTATGCCGCCGAGGGCCTGGTGATCACCGACGACCCGGCCTCGGTGGTAAACCACCCGGACATCGACATCGTGGTGGAATTGATCGGCGGCATCTCGCCGGCCAAGGAGCTGGTATTGGCGGCCATCGCCAACGGCAAGCACGTGGTCACCGCCAACAAGGCCCTCATCGCCAAGCACGGCAACGAGATCTTCACCCGTGCCCAGGAGAAGGGCGTCATGGTTGCCTTCGAGGCCGCGGTGGCAGGTGGCATCCCCATCATCAAGGCCATCCGCGAGGGATTGTCCGCCAACCGCATCGAGTGGCTGGCGGGCATCATCAACGGCACCTGCAACTTCATCCTGTCCAAGATGCGCGACGAGGGCCGCGCCTTCGACGACGTACTGAGGGAGGCCCAGGCCAAGGGCTATGCCGAGGCCGATCCGACCTTCGACATCGAAGGCATCGACGCCGCGCACAAGATCACCATCATGTCCGCCATCGCCTTCGGCGTGCCCATGCAGTTCGACGCCGCGCACATCGAGGGCATCTCGAAACTGGACAGCACCGACATCCGCTATGCGGAACAGCTCGGTTACCGCATCAAGCTGCTGGGCATCACCAAGCGGCATGAGACGGGCATTGAGCTACGGGTGCATCCTACCCTGATCCCGGCCAAGCGGCTGATCGCCAACGTGGAGGGGGTGATGAACGCCGTGCTGGTCAAGGGCGACGCCGTGGGCGCCACCCTGTACTACGGTGCTGGTGCCGGCGCCGAGCCCACCGCGAGTTCCGTGGTGGCCGACCTGGTGGACGTGACCCGGCTGCACACCGCCGACCCCAACCACCGGGTCCCGCATCTGGCCTTCCAGCCCGATCAGCTCGCCGACCTCAAGGTGCTGCCCATGGAGGAGGTGGTCACCGCCTACTACCTGCGCATGCGGGCGCAGGACAAGCCCGGCGTGCTAGCCGAAATCACCCGCATCCTCGCTGATTTGGACATCTCCATCGACGCCTTAATCCAGCGCGAGCCGGAAGAGGGCGAGAATCAGGCCGATGTGGTCATGCTCACCCACCTGGCCAAGGAGCGCGCGGTCAACGCCGCCATCGAGCGGATCGAGGCACTCCCCAGCATCGAAGGCAAGGTGGTCAGGATACGCATGGAAGCGCTAAACGGCTGAAATGAAATACATCAGCACCCGCGGCCTCGCACCGCGCCAGTCCTTCCTGGAGATCCTGCTTGGCGGGCTTGCCCCGGACGGCGGGTTGTATGTGCCGGAGCACTACCCGCGCTTTAGTACTGACGAGCTGGCCAGCCTGCGCGGCATGGACTACCGGCAGCTCGCCTTCGCGGTGCTCTCCCGCCTGATCGACGACATCCCGGCCGACGATCTGCGCGGCCTGATCGACCGCACCTACACCGCTAAGACCTACAGCCACGGCCGGCCGGATTCGGACTTCACCCAGATCACCCCGGTGCGTCGTCTGGAAGAAGGCCTGTACCTGCTGGAGCTATCCAACGGGCCCACGCTCGCCTTCAAGGACATTGCCATGCAGCTGCTCGGCAACCTGTTCGAATACGCACTGGACAAGGCTGGGCGCGATGTAAACATCCTCGGCGCTACCTCCGGCGACACCGGCTCCGCCGCGGAGTACGCCATGCGCGGCAAGCGCCACGTGCGTGTGTTCATGCTTGCGCCCGCACAGGGCATGACCCGGTTCCAGCAGGCGCAGATGTGGTCGCTGCAGGATGCCAACATCCACAACATCGCCATCCGTGGCGTGTTCGACGACTGTCAGGACATTGTCAAGAATGTCTCTAATGACCTTGAATTCAAAGCAAAATACCGCATCGGTGCGGTCAACTCCATCAACTGGGCAAGGATGGCGGCACAGGTGGTCTACTACTTCAAGGCCTGGTGCGCGGTCACGACTGCCGACGATCAGGAGGTGAGTTTCTCCGTGCCCTCGGGCAACTTCGGCAATGTCTACGCCGGCCACATCGCGCGCATGCTGGGCCTGCCCATCCGCCAGCTGATCGTCGCCACCAACGAAAACGACGTGCTCGATGAATTCTTCCGCACGGGGGTCTATCGCCCCCGCAGCGCGGCCGAAACCCTGCACACCTCGAGCCCGTCCATGGACATCTCCAAGGCCTCTAACTTCGAACGCTTCGTGTTCGATCTGACCGGCCGCGATGCCGCCCAGGTGCGCGCGCTTTGGGCTGCCGTGGATCGTGGTGAGTCCTTCGACCTTAAGCCATCGGGCCTGTTTAAGCGTGTGGCCGGATTCGGCTTCACTTCCGGCTCCAGCAGTCATGCCAACCGTATTGCCACCATCCGCATGGTCTGGCAGCGCTACGGCACCATGATCGACACCCACACCGCCGATGGCGTGAAGGTCGGGCTGGAACACCGTGAGCCGGGCGTGCCCTTAGTCTGCCTGGAGACGGCCTTGCCGGCCAAGTTCGAAGACGCCATCCGCGAGGCCCTCGGACGTGCGCCCGAGCGCCCCGCCGGTCTGGAGAATCTGGAGGCGTTGCCGCAGCGCGTCGAGGTGATGGACCCCGACACCCAGGCGGTGAAGGACTACATCGCGCGGCATGCCTGCGACTGAGGGCAGGGCAGTCGGGTCGGAACCCGACAGTCACCGGATGGAACCACCTCATGCACGGTCGCGCCACAGGGGCGCCTTCTGGCTGCTCCGCCTAGTCTGGCTGGGCCTATTCGCCGCGCTGTTGCTGGCGGCTGGCCAGGCCTTCTGGCATACCGATTACGCTGCCGAGCCACCGAGCATCCACGTTAAGCAGCTTCCGCCCGAAGCACGGGCGACCCTGGCGCTCATCAAACGGGGCGGGCCGTTCCCTTATGCCAAGGACGGCACGGTGTTCCAGAATCGGGAGGGGCGGCTGCCGGCCCAGCCGCGCGGCTATTACCGTGAGTACACCGTGCCCACGCCCGGCGCGCGCGACCGCGGCGCCCGCCGCATCGTCGCCGGCCGCGGCGGCGACTACTGGTATACCGCAGACCATTACCGCTCCTTCAAACGCATCCGGGAGTGACATGCCGACATTGACCGAAATCCTCGACGACCCCGCACTCAACGGCGTCTACCGGCTAACCGACGATCTGGCCGCCTCGGCTACCCTAACCGATCGATCCGATGTCATCCGCCTAGACGCCCGCCGCTGCCCGGACAAGGATGACCTGCTGAAAGCCTTGGGCGAAGCCCTTTCTTTCCCCGACTACTACGGTATCAACTGGGACGCGCTGGAGGAGTGCCTGCTCGACCTATCCTGGTGGGCGGGCCCGGTGATCGTGTTGATCGAACACGCCAACGTCCTGGACCGCGGCGTGCTAGAGATGCTGGTGGACATCTGGACCGAGGTCTCGGCGGCCTGGGCCGAGGTAGAGCGCATTTGCCTCCTTTTACTGTCGGGCGCGGACGCGGTGGACACTCTCCCGGCCATCGATGCCTGATCCGGGACGTACATCAACCCGGATATTCGACGGAGTCTACGGCTCTCAATACGCTCCCCTCCACCTCGGGGGCTTAAGGAGAGGGACCGTCTAAGGCCGTCCACCACGTCTTTCATTGGCAGGGGCGGCCATGCGGCCATGAACTAGGTCGGCCTTCAGGCCGACAAAGTCGGGATGAAGCCTAGCCTGCCAGCGTATGAATAAAAACGCGGGGCAACTAGCAGAGCCTGCCTTAAGTCCGGCCGCCGGCCTATTACCAGGATGTGCGTCTGCGCCGTGCGCTGGGCTTGCTGGCGTTGGGACTGCCGCAGGACCGGCCCTGAAGGGGTTTGCTAGGGCGTCTCCTAGCCTTGCCCGCTTTCTAGCCACT
>DAITOH010000054.1:0-8631 GCA_036834225.1 Thiobacillaceae bacterium
GCTAATGCCTGATATCAGGCCTCTTCCGCCGGTGTCGCGGTCGCCTCTGGGGCGCTGGGTGTCTTATCACGCGTGGCCGGCGGTGGTGTCACCGGCTTGGGCGGGCGCGGCTCGCGCCCGGCCATGATGTCGTCGATCTGCTCGGCGTCGATGGTCTCCCATTTGAGCAGCGCGGCGGCCATGGCCTCGATCTTGTCGCGGTTGTCCTCGATGAGCCTGCGCGCGCGGGCATACTGCTCGTCGATGATGCGCCGCACCTCGGCGTCCACCTTGCGCATGGTCTCCTCGGAGACATTCCTGTGGGTGGTGATGGAGCGGCCCAGGAAGATCTCGCTCTCCTCCTCGCCGTAGACCATGGTCCCGAGCTCCTCGGACATGCCCCATTGAGTGACCATACGCCGGGCCAGATCGGTGGCGCGCTGGAAGTCGTTGGAGGCGCCGGTGGTCATCTGGTTCATGAACACCTCCTCGGCGATGCGCCCACCGAACAGCACGGCAATGGTCGACAGGATGCGGTCGCGGTCCATGCTGTAGCGGTCGGTCTCGGGCAGCTGCATGGTCACGCCCAGCGCGCGCCCGCGCGGGATGATGGTGACCTTGTGCACCGGGTCGGTCTTGGGCAGCATCTTCGCCACCAGGGCGTGGCCGGACTCGTGGTAGGCGGTGTTGCGGCGCTCCTCCTCCGACATGACGATGGAGCGGCGCTCGGCGCCCATGATGATCTTGTCCTTGGCGCGCTCGAAGTCGTCCATGTCCACCACCCGCTTGTTGGCGCGGGCGGCGAACAAGGCGGCCTCGTTGACCAGGTTGGCCAGGTCGGCACCGGAAAAACCGGGGGTGCCGCGAGCGATGATGTCCGCCTTCACGTCCTGACTCACCGGCACCTTGCGCATGTGCACGAGCAGGATCTGCTCGCGGCCGCGGATATCGGGCAGTGGCACCACGACTTGTCGGTCGAAACGGCCGGGCCGCAGTAGCGCGGGGTCGAGCACGTCGGGCCGGTTGGTGGCAGCGATGACGATGATGCCGGCATTGGCCTCGAAGCCGTCCAGCTCCACCAGCAGTTGGTTCAAGGTCTGCTCGCGTTCGTCGTTGCCGCCTCCCAGGCCCGCACCGCGCTGCCGGCCGACGGCGTCGATCTCGTCGATGAAGATGATGCAGGGGGCGTGTTTCTTGGCCTGCTCGAACATGTCGCGCACCCGCGCCGCACCCACACCGACGAACATTTCGACGAAGTCGGAACCAGAGATGCTGAAGAAGGGCACCTTGGCCTCGCCGGCAATGGCCTTGGCGAGCAGGGTCTTGCCGGTGCCGGGCGGGCCGACCATCAGCACGCCGCGCGGGATGCGTCCACCGAGCCTCTGGAACTTGGAGGGGTCACGCAGGAACTCGACCAGCTCGCCCACTTCCTCCTTGGCCTCGTCGCAACCGGCCACGTCGGCGAAGGTGATCTGGTTGCTCGACTCGTCCAGCATGCGCGCCCGGCTCTTGCCGAAGGAGAAGGCGCCGCCGCGGCCGCCGCCCTGCATCTGGCGCATGAAGAAGATCCACACGCCGATCAGCAGCAGCATCGGGAACCAGGAGATGAAGATGCTCATCAGCATGGAGGGCTGCTCTTCCGGCTTGGCCTCCACCACCACGCCGTTCTTTAGCAGGTCCGAAACCAGCCAGGGATCGGAGGGCGCATAGGTGGTGAAGCGCCGGCCGTCCGCGCGCACGCCCTTGAGGACATGGCCCTCGATGGTGACCTTGGCAACCTGGCCCTGGCGCACCTCCTCAATGAATTGGGAATAATCCACCTGGGGCTGGGTGGTCTGACGGGCGCCGAACTGGTTGAACACCGTCATGAGGATGAGGGCGATGACCAGCCAGATGGCGACATTCTTGAATAGATTGTTCAATTCGACTCCTTTACCGACCCACACGGGGCCATAGGCCAAACTTATTCCAAAGCGACCGCGCGATCAACATCGCGCAATTCCCGCGCCAGCAGATAGACCTCACGGCTGCGGTCCCGCGAGGCCCCTGGTTTGCGCACCTGAACGGATTTGAACCGGCCGCGCAACGCACGCACATAATCCTCAAAGCCGCTGCCCTGGAAAACTTTGACCAGGAAGGCGCCCCTGGGTTGCAAACACCGACAGGCAAAATCCAGGGCCATTTCTGCCAGGGCATAGATCCTGGCCTGATCCGCCAAGACCACCCCGCTGATGTTGGGGGCCATGTCGCAAATCACAAGGTCGGCCGGCCTGCCGCCCAATGCGGCCTGAATTCGATGCAGCGTGGCCTGTTCGGCAATGTCGCCCTGGATGAATTCCACGCCGGCCAGACCGGTCATGGGTAACAGATCGATGCCGACGATGCGCCCCTGCCCCTTGAGTCGCTGCGCGGCCACCTGGCACCAGCCACCGGGTGCGCAGCCCAGGTCGACCACGGTCATCCCAGGCCGGAGTAGGCGATCACGATCGTCGATCTCCATCAGCTTGAACGCGGCCCTGGAGCGGTAACCCTGCTCCGTGGCCTGCCGCACATAGGGATCGTGCACATGTCTATAGTGCCATGCACGGGTCTTGGCCTGTCGCTTCATATATCATGCTTGTATCTGCAGGGACACTTTATGCTTCAGCTCTCCCCCGCCCAGCGCAAGTTCCTCAGGTCGCTGGCGCATGACCTGAAACCCGTCGTGATGATCGGCGCGAGCGGACTGACCGACGCGGTAGTGCGGGAGGCGGCCCGCAGTCTGGATACCCACGAACTCATCAAGATACGCGTGCTCAACGACGACCGTGCGGAACGGGAGTCGCACATGCAGGCGCTCTGCGAGGCTTTGGGGGCCGCCCCCGTGCAGCACATCGGCAAGTTGCTGCTGCTCTATCGGCCAGCCGAGCCGCCACGCATCCAGCTACCTTGAATGGGCCTTGGCAACCAGGACCAGCCCAAGCAGGGACTGGACGAGATAGACCGCGCTGGATATGCCGTGCCAGGTCTGGAAGCGACTGCGGAACAGGCTGTCCATCACGTCCTGCGGCAGCGCCTGGGCCTTGAGGCCTTCCATGATGGGCTGGATGCCGAAGCGCTGGCCCAGGGTCAGCAAGAGCATGATCAACGCGACCCAAAAAAAGAGCTGTTTTATGCTGCCACCGCCATGGCGGAGGAGTCGGTGCAACGGCAGATAGGCGCCGCAGGCCATGCCCACGTAAGCGATGAGGCTGAACATCCGGCCCGCCAGTATCCCGGCCAGGGCACGGTCCTCCAGCTGAGAAAACGGCACCGGCACAGCCACATAGCCGATGGCGAACAGCCCCCCACCCACAGGGCAACGGCCCAGGCAGCCGTTTCATGCGTCGGGCATGCGGGGTGAGTGATCAGCGAGCCTGATGCCGTCGCCGCCGCGCTCATCAGCGGATCAACCTCACCCTTCCAGTCAGATGTAGTGGACATCGAGGATCTCGTAACGGCGCAGTCCACTCGGGGCGTGCACGTCGGCGACATCACCGGCATATTTGCCGATGAGCGCGCGGGCGATGGGGGAACTCACCGAGATCTTGCCTTCCTTGATGTCTGCCTCGTCGTCACCGACGATCTGATAGCGCACCTCCTCGCCCGACTCGGCGTCCACCAAATCGACCGTGGCACCGAAGACCACCCGGCCGTCTGCATCCAGATGTCTCGGGTCGATGATCTGGGCGTTGGCGAGCTTGCGCTCCAAGTCCTTGATGCGCCCCTCGATGAAGCCCTGCCTCTCCTTGGCGGCATCGTATTCGGCATTCTCGGACAAGTCGCCGTGGGAGCGCGCCTCGGCGATGGCGGCGATGACCGCAGGGCGTTCCACGGTCTTCAGACGGTTAAGTTCGTCGCGCAGCTTCTGCGCCCCGATGACGGTCAAGGGAACCTTGCTCATGATCCTCCCAAATGTGTCTTGCGATGTCTCAGACCAGGCGCCGATGCAGGGACTGCAGGCTGTAGACGGTGATGTCCCGCCGCCCCTTCATGCCCATGCAGGCGGCCATGGCCCCGGCCAGGGTGGTGAAATAGGGGATGTTGGCGGAGAGGGCGGCTGTACGGATGGAGAAGGAATCCTTGATCGCCCGCTTGTCTTCCACCACGTTGACGATCAGCTGAATGTCGCCGTTCTTGATGGCATCGACGATGTGGGGACGCCCTTCCGCCACCTTGTTCACCGGTGTGACGGGCAGCCCGGCCGAAGCGATGACCGCCGCCGTACCCTTGGTGGCCAGCAGCTTGAATCCCAGCTCATGCAGTTCACGGGCGATGGCCACGACTTGTGGATGCTCGGGGTTACGCACCGACAGACATGCGTTGCCGGCACGCGGCAGCTTGACGCCGGCTGCATACTGGGACTTCAGGAAGGCCTCGCCGAAGGTCTCGCCCACCCCCATCACCTCGCCGGTGGACTTCATCTCCGGCCCCAGCAAGGGGTCGACGCCGGGAAACTTGCGGAAGGGGAAGACCGCCTCCTTGACGGAGAAGTAGGGCGGCACGACCTCGGTATCGGCAGCCTGTTCCAGCAGGCTGCGCCCGGTCATGCACCGCACGGCGATCTTGGCCAGAGGCCTACCCGTCGCCTTGGACACATAGGGCACGGTGCGCGAGGCGCGAGGGTTGACCTCCAGGACATATACCTGCTCGCCCTTGATGGCGAACTGCACGTTCATCAGCCCCACCACGCCCAAGCCTCTGGCAATGGATGCGGTTTGCCGACGCAATTCGTCCTGCAGTGCGGCTGACAGACTGTAGGGCGGCAGTGAGCAGGCCGAGTCGCCTGAATGCACGCCGGCCTGTTCGATGTGCTGCATGATGCCGCCGATGACCACCTGCTCGCCGTCCGAGATGGCGTCCACATCGACCTCGATGGCATCGTTGAGAAAACGGTCCAACAACACGGGCGAATCGTTCGACACCTTGACCGCCTCGCGCATGTAACGCTGCAGGTCGGCCTCCTCGTGCACGATCTCCATGGCGCGGCCGCCCAACACATATGAAGGGCGCACCACGAGCGGGTAGCCGATCTCGGCGGCCATGGCCAGCGCCTCGTCCGGGTCACGTGCGCAGCGATTGGGCGGTTGCAACAGGCCCAGTTCGTTGATGAGTTGCTTAAACCGCTCCCGGTTCTCGGCACGGTCTATGGCGTCCGGGCTGGTGCCAATGATGGGTACGCCGTTCTTTTCAAGGTCTCGTGCCAGTTTCAGCGGGGTCTGGCCGCCATACTGCACGATCACCCCCCACGGCTTCTCGATGCGCACGATCTCCAGCACATCCTCCAAGGTGAGGGGTTCGAAGTAGAGCCGATCCGAGGTGTCATAATCGGTGGATACCGTCTCGGGATTGCAGTTGACCATGATGGTCTCGAAACCATCCTCACGGCAGGCCTGGGCGGCATGCACACAGCAGTAATCGAATTCGATGCCCTGGCCGATGCGATTGGGTCCGCCCCCCAGCACCATGATCTTCTTGCGGTCCGTGGGCTGGGCTTCGCACTCCTCCTCATAGGTCGAATACATGTAGGCGGTGGAGGTGGCGAACTCGGCCGCGCAGGTGTCCACCCGCTTGTAGACCGGATGGATGTCCAACTCCCAGCGGCGCCGGCGTACGGCATGTTCATCGGTGCCCAGCAGCCGCGCCAGCCGCCGGTCTGAGAAACCGTTGCGCTTCAGACGATAGAGCTCGTCGCGCGCGAGGCTGTCGAGCGACCGCCCGCGTAGTTCGTTCTCCTGCCGCACCAGATCCTGAATCTGTGCCAGGAACCAGGGATCGATCCTGGTATAGCCGTGCACCGTCTCCAGACTCATCCCCAATCGGAAGGCATCGGCCACATACCACAGCCGCTCGGCACCGGGATTGCCGAGCTCGGCCTCGATCTCGTCCTCGTCGCTAGACCTCTCGTCCAGTCCGTCCGCCCCCGTCTCCAAGCCGCGCAAGGCTTTCTGCAGCGATTCCTGGAAGGTGCGGCCGATGGCCATCACCTCGCCCACTGACTTCATCTGGGTAGTGAGCCGGTCGTTGGCCTTGGGGAACTTCTCGAAGGCGAAGCGCGGCACCTTGGTGACCACATAATCGATCGAGGGCTCGAACGAGGCCGGGGTCACCCCACCGGTGATGTCGTTCTTCAGTTCGTCGAGGGTGTAGCCCACGGCGAGCTTGGCTGCCACCTTGGCGATGGGGAAACCGGTCGCCTTGGAGGCCAGGGCCGAAGAGCGGGACACACGCGGGTTCATCTCAATGACGATCATGCGCCCGTCCGCCGGATTGATCGCGAACTGGACATTGGAGCCTCCTGTATCGACGCCGATTTCGCGCAACACAGCGATGGAGGCATCGCGCATGATCTGATATTCACGATCGGTGAGCGTCTGGGCGGGCGCCACGGTAATCGAGTCACCGGTATGCACGCCCATGGGGTCCAGGTTCTCGATCGAGCAGACGATGATGCAGTTATCCGCGCGGTCGCGCACCACCTCCATCTCGAATTCCTTCCAGCCGATCAGGGACTCCTCGATCAGCAGTTCACGGGTCGGCGAGGCCTCCAGGCCGCGCTCGCAGATGGTGACGAACTCCTCCATGTTGTAGGCGATGCCGCCACCGCTGCCGCCCAGTGTGAAAGAGGGCCGGATGATCACCGGGAAGCCGATGCCGGCCTGCACCTGCATGGCCTCTTCCAGGCTGTGGGCGATGCCGGAGCGGGCTGTGGCGAGGCCGATGCGGGTCATGGCCTGCTTGAATTTCTCCCGGTCCTCCGCCTTGTCGATGGCCTCGCGGGAGGCGCCGATCAGTTCGACCCCGTAACGTTCCAAAACGCCTTGACGGGCTAGGTCCAGGGCGCAGTTCAGACCGGTCTGACCGCCCATGGTCGGAAGTATGGCATCCGGGCGTTCCCGGGCAATGATGGCCTCCACGGTCTGCCAGTTGATGGGCTCGACATATGTCGCATCGGCCATCTCCGGGTCGGTCATGATGGTGGCCGGATTGGAATTCACCAGGATGACCCGATAGCCCTCCTCGCGCAGTGCCTTGCAGGCCTGAGCCCCGGAATAGTCGAACTCGCAGGCCTGACCGATGATGATGGGGCCGGCACCGATGATCAGGATGGAATGGATATCGGTGCGCTTAGGCATGTCGTGTCTTGTGATCCTGCATGAGCCGGATGAAACGGTCGAACAGATAGCTCATGTCATGCGGGCCGGGGCTTGCCTCGGGATGACCCTGGAAGCTGAAGGCCGGGACGTCTGTGCGTGCGATCCCCTGCAACGAGCCATCGAACAGCGATACATGCGTGACCCTGAGGTTTGCGGGCAGCGTTGCAGCATCGACCGCAAAGCCATGGTTTTGGCTCGTGATCATCACCCGCTTGGTATCCAGGTCCTGGACCGGATGGTTGGCGCCATGATGGCCAAACTTCATCTTCACCGTCTTCGCGCCAGAGGCCAATCCGAGCAGCTGATGCCCCAGACAAATGCCATAGGTGGGAAGCCCTGCCGCCAGGATCTCCCGGATCGCCTGGATGGCATAGCCGCACGGCTCCGGATCCCCTGGTCCATTGGACAGGAAAACGCCATCCGGCCGCATGCCTAGAACCTCACGCGATGGTGTCTGCGCAGGCACCACGGTCACCTTGCAGCCACGGCTGACCAGCATCCGCAGGATGTTGCGCTTGATGCCGAAGTCATAGGCCACGACGTGAAACGACGGGTTTGGGGCGGGCCGGAATCCCTTGCCCAGGGCCCACTCGCCCTCTCCCCAGACATGAGGCTGCGTGCAACTTACCACCCGGGCGAGGTCCTGGCCTGCCATGCTTGGACACGCACGCGCCCGGGCAATCGCCTCGTCCTCGTCGATACGGCCTGCCATGATGCAACCGTTCTGGGCACCCTTTTCCCTCAGCAAGCGCGTCAGACGGCGTGTATCGACACCGGCGATGGCTGTCAGCTCATGGGCCCGCAGGTACTCGTTCAAAGGTCTAGCCATGCGAAAACTGCTTGGCCTAAGCGGGAGGTCCCGTATGACCAAACCCGCTGCATGGACACGAGCCGACTCCTCATCTTCCGCGTTGGTGCCCACGTTGCCGATATGGGGATAGGTCAGGGTGACAATCTGTCTGCAGTAAGACGGATCGGTCAGGATTTCCTGATAGCCCGTCATAGAGGTGTTGAACACCACCTCCCCTATGCCCATTCCCTCCGCGCCGATGGAATAACCACGGAAGACGGTCCCATCAGCCAGTGCGAGGATGGCAGGTGGCAGCGATGACAAGGCAACTCCTGGGCTAGACATGACAAGCGGGACAGGCTTACGCCCATCCCGCCTTAGGTAGGTTGGATTGTACCCGCATCGGTCTATCTGCTCAACGCAGCGACTTTTGTCCTCATGACAGTGCGCAGCGCTGGTTGGCAGCCGCAGGGAGGGATGGGCCGAAGGAGCACACAAAAAGCCAACGCCCTGCATTTGAGTGCAGGGCGTTGATTGGAGGGGGGTCTGGCGATGACCTACTTTCGCAGGCGAGCTGCCCACTATCATTGGCGCTGGAGCGTTTCACGGTCCTGTTCGGGAAGGGAAGGGGTGGTGCCACTCCGCTATGGTCGCCAGACGAAACGGGTTTCAGGCGTCAGGTTACAG
>DAITOH010000055.1:0-8556 GCA_036834225.1 Thiobacillaceae bacterium
GCCGGCTGTTCGCCGAGGGTGCCTTCTCCCAGGCCTTCGTGCCGGTGCTGGCGGAGTACAAAAACCGTCGGGGCGAGGAGGCGACCCTAATCCTGATCAGCCGGGTTGCCACCGCACTGTTTATCGCCCTGGCCGTGGTCGCCCTGCTCGGGGTGATCGGCGCCCCCCTCATCGTCCTCGCCTTTGCACCGGGATTTGTGGCCACGCCGGACAAGTTTGAACTCACGGTGGAGCTGACCCGTATCGTCTTTCCCTACATCCTGTTCATCTCGCTCACCGCACTCGCCGCCGGCATCCTCAATACCTTCAGCCGCTTCATGCTGCCAGCATTCACACCAGTGCTGCTTAACGTCGCCATGATCCTGGCGGCGACCGTGGCCGCACCGTATTTCGACCCGCCCGTGCTGGCGCTGGGCTGGGGCGCCTTCCTGGGCGGCGTGCTGCAGCTCGGCCTGCAGTTCGCCGCCCTCAAGCATCTGGGCCTGCTGCCGCGCTGGGACTTCAACCCGCACGACGAGGGCGTGCGTCGCATCCTCAAGCTGATGGCCCCGGCGGCCCTGGCCGTTTCCGTCGCCCAGGTCTCGCTGCTGATCAACACCCTGTTCGCGTCTTTCCTGACCACCGGCAGCGTGTCCTGGCTGTATTACGCCGACCGGCTGATGGAATTCCCCACCGGGATGTTAGGTGTGGCCTTGGGCACCATCCTGCTGCCCTCTCTGGCCAAGCACCATGCCGACGACGACCCCGGTGAGTATTCGAAATTGCTCGATTGGGGCCTGCGCATGACCCTGGTGCTGGCCACCCCGGCTGCGGTCGGGCTGGGGGTGCTGGCCGTGCCGCTAATCACCACCTTGTTCCATTACGGCGAATTCACCGCGCACGACGTCGAGATGACCCGACAGGCGCTGGTCGCCTACAGTTTCGGTCTGCTGGGGCTCATCCTGGTCAAGGTGCTTGCGCCCGGCTTCTATGCCCGGCAGGACATCCGCACACCGGTCAAGATCGCCATCTTCACCCTGCTGGCCACCCAGACCATGAACCTGATCTTCATCTGGCCTTTACAACATGCGGGCTTGGCGCTCGCCATCGGCCTGGGGGCCTGCATCAACGCCGCGATCCTATTCTTCAAGCTGCGGGCAAAGGGCATCTACCGCCCCCAGCCCGGCTGGCGGACCTTCCTGGTTAAGCTGGGGCTAGCCCTGCTGGTCATGGGGCTATTCCTCTGGCTTGGCATGGGCGGGGAAGCGCAGTGGCTTAACTACCGTGCCCGCGAGCGCGTCCTGCATCTGACGGCCCTCGTGATAAGCGCTGCCGGCCTCTATTTTCTGACACTGTGGCTAGTCGGCTTCCGCGTGCGCGACTTCACGCGCCGCGCCGCGTAGACGCCCTTCAGCCGCATGTCTAAACTTTTAAGTTTTTCAAGCAGACGACCGTCATGCTCATCACCCACGGCTGGCCGCGTGCGCTCCGCCCCAATGCGGTGACCATAGGCAATTTCGATGGTGTGCATCTCGGGCACCAGGCCATGCTTGCGCGCCTGACGGCGCAGGCCGCGGCAGTGGGCGGCCTGCCGACGGTGCTGACCTTCGAGCCGCATCCGCGCGAGGTCTTCGCGCCGGATTCCGCCCCCGCACGGCTGACCAGCCTGCGCGAGAAGCTGGAGATCCTGCGGGGGCTCGGCGTCGCCCACGTGCACATCTGCCGCTTCAACCGGACCTTTGCTGCCCTGTCCGCGGAGGACTTCGTGCGGCGCATCCTGGTCGACGGACTGAAGGCGCGCTATGTGCTGGTAGGAGACGATTTCCGCTTCGGTGCCGGGCGCAGCGGCGACTTCAAGCTGCTTGCGGACCTGGGTGAGAAATACGGCTACCGGGCCGAGGCCCTGCACACCGTGGAGACCGCCGGGCAACGCGCATCCAGCACGGCCGTGCGCGAAGCGCTTGCAGCCGGCGACATGGCCTTAGCCGCGCAGCTGCTGGGCCGGCCTTATTCCATCTCCGGTCGCGTCGTGGAGGGTGATCGGCTCGGCCGCAGCATCGGCTACCCGACCGCCAATATCCAGCTCAAACACAACCGGCCGCCGTTGACCGGCATCTTCGCCGTGCGCGTCCAGGGCCTGGATCGACCCAACTGGCCGGGAGTGGCCAGCCTGGGTACACGGCCGACGGTGCACGCCAACGGCCGGCCGACGCTGGAGGCGCATCTGTTCAACTTCGACCGCAGCCTCTACCGCGCGCACCTGCGGGTCGAGTTTCTGCACAAGCTCAGGGACGAGGTGAAGTTCTCCAGCCTCGAGGCGCTGATCGCGCAGATCGACCGGGATGCGGCGCAGGCGAGGGAGTTGTTGAATGTGTAAGTCGCCCTGCAAAACCGGATGCAAGGGGTATCTGGCGGTCCTGGTGGGGTGGGCGGGGGGCGTCCGGCGGCGCCTCACTTTCTTTTGCGCGCGCTAACCGTTCATGGGCAAGCCCCTGCCAATGAAAGACGCCGTTGATAGCCATGAACGGTCCCTCTCCTTAAGCCCCTCCCCCCAAGGGGGGGCGCGTTGTGAGTCGGCTACGCGACTTTCACGGTAAAGTGAGCAAAGAAAACGGGCCTTCTTCTTGGCCAAACAAGAAAGGTAGCTGGCTGCCGGGCCACTTCCGGCCTACAGCGCCAAACATCCCAATAAAGTCTTCCTAAGCCACAAACGAAAATGCCTGATTACCGACACACCCTCAACCTCCCCGACACCCCTTTCCCCATGCGCGGCGACCTGGCCCGCCGCGAGCCGGGCTGGATCAGGCGGTGGCAGGAACAGAAGCTGTACGAAAAGATCCGCGCCCACTCGGCCGGGCGGCCGAAGTTCGTGCTGCACGACGGCCCGCCCTACGCCAACGGCGACATCCACATCGGCCACGCGGTGAACAAGATCCTCAAGGACACCATCGTCAAGGCCAAGACCCTGGATGGCTACGACGCCCCCTTCGTGCCGGGCTGGGATTGCCACGGGCTGCCCATCGAGCTAGCGGTGGAGAAGACCCATGGCAAGGCGATCCCGCCCGCCCGTTTTCGTGAGCTGTGCCGGGAGTACGCCGCTAGCCAGGTGGAGCGTCAGCGCGCCGACTTCATCCGCCTGGGTGTGCTAGCCGACTGGGACCGGCCCTATCTCACCATGGACTACCGCTTCGAGGCGGACATCATGCGCGAGCTGGCCAAGATTCTGGCCAACGGTCATCTCTATCTCGGGGCGAAGCCGGTGCATTGGTGCGTGGATTGCGGCTCGGCCCTGGCCGAGGCGGAGGTGGAGTACAAGGACAAGACCTCGCCGGCCATCGATGTGGCCTTCCCGGTGGCCGACTGTGACGACCTCAGCCGCCGCCTTGGCCTGGACGCGAGCGTCGACTGTCCGGCCTATGCCGTGATCTGGACCACCACGCCCTGGACCCTGCCGGCCAACCAGGCGGTGGCGGTGCACCCTGACTTCGTCTACGACCTGGTGCGCACGCCCATGGGGGTGTTGATCCTGGCGCGCGAGCTCGCCGAGGCGGCCATCGAACGTTATGGCTTCGAGACCGTGGAGGTCATGGCCCAGGTCCCCGGTCGGGTGCTGAAGGGCTTAATGCTTGCTCACCCCTTCTACGACCGGCAAGTACCGGTCATCCTGGCCGACTTTGTGAGCCTTGATACCGGTGTGGGGCTGGTGCACATCGCCCCCGGTCACGGCCATGACGACTTCGAGGTGGGCAGACGCTACGGCCTTAAGGTGGACAATCCGGTCGGCGGCGACGGCAAGTTCTATGCCGACACCCCAATAGTGGGGGGCCTGTCGGTGTGGGATGGAAACAGGCGGGTGATCGAGATACTGGCCGCACAAGGCCGCCTCCTTGCCGAGGCCAAGACGCAACACAGCTATCCCCACTGCTGGCGGCACAAAACACCGATCATCTTTCGCGCGACGCGGCAGTGGTTCATCGGCATGGACACCCCGGGCCACGGCGGCGCGAGCCTGCGTGAACTGGCCATGAAGGCCGTGGAACAGACCCGCTTCTACCCAGCCTGGGGGCGCGAGCGGCTTACGGCGATGATAAAGAACCGGCCCGACTGGTGCGTGTCGCGGCAGCGCTACTGGGGCGTGCCCATCCCACTGTTCGTGGACCGGGTGAGCGGCGAGTTGCATCCGCGCACACCGGAGCTCATCGAAGCGGTCGCCAGGCGGGTCGAGCAGGCCGGCATCGAGGCCTGGTTCAGCCTCGACCCGGCAGAACTCCTGGGTCAAGAGGCCGAGCGGTACGAGAAGATCCAAGACACCTTGGATGTATGGTTTGACTCGGGGGTCACCCACGCCTGCCTGCTCAAGGAGCGCGAGGGGCTCAAGCACCCGGCCGACCTCTACCTGGAGGGCTCGGACCAGCATCGCGGCTGGTTCCAGTCCTCGCTGCTGACCGGCTGCGCCACCGACGGACATGCCCCCTACGCGGCGCTGCTCACCCACGGCTTCGTGGTCGACGGCCAGGGCCACAAGATGTCTAAGTCCAGGGGCAACGTGGTGGCGCCGCAGAAAATCTCCGACACCCTGGGCGCGGAGATCCTGCGCCTGTGGGTGGCGAGCACGGACTACTCCGGCGAGCTGTCCATCTCCGACGAGATCCTCAAACGCGTGGTGGAGGCCTATCGCCGCATGCGCAATACCCTGCGCTTCCTGCTCGCCAACACGGCGGACTTCGATTTTGCGCGCAACGGCTTAGCTCCCGGCCAGTGGCTTACCATAGACCGCTACGCCCTAGCGCTCACGCGCCGGCTGCAAGACGAGGTGCTGGCGGATTACCGTGCCTACAGCTTCCACACCGCCATGCAGCGGCTGCACAACTACTGCTCCGAAGACCTGGGTGCCTTCTATCTCGATGTCCTTAAGGATCGTCTTTACACCACGGCAGCAAACTCGCGTGCGCGCCGCTCGGCGCAGACGGCGTTGTGGCATATCCTGCAGACGCTAACCCGGTTGATCGCCCCGGTGCTCTCCTTCACCGCCGAGGAGATCTGGGCTCTGGCTGGCAAGAGCGAGAGCGTCTTCCTGGAACGCTGGCATGACCTGCCCGTGCAGGACGGCGAGGCCGAACTGCTCGCACGCTGGCAGCGGCTGCGCGAGTTGCGCGCGCTGGCCACCAAGCGGCTGGAGGAACTGCGCGTGGAGGGGCGCATCGGCTCCTCGCTGCAAGGGGAGATCACCTACTACGCCGACGGCGCGGATTACGACCTGCTCGCCGGGCTGGGCGACGACCTGCGTTTCGTGCTCATCACCTCCGCCGCACGGGTGAATCGCGCCACCGGCGAGACCCGCGTCGAGGCCACGGCGAGCAGCCATGCCAAATGCGAGCGCTGCTGGCATTACCGCGCCGACGTCGGTGCCGACGCGCAACATCCGGGCCTGTGCGGTCGCTGCTTAAGCAACCTGTACGGTGACGGCGAGGTGCGCATACATGCATGATAAGGAGAGACGCGGGCTTAGGTGGCTGTGGCTTACTGCCGTGGTCCTGGTGCTGGACCAGGCAACCAAGCTCATGGTGCAGGCGAGCCTCGCCCCCTATCAGGACGTCATTGTGTTCACGCCCTTCTTCAACCTTGTGCACGTGCACAACACCGGGGCCGCCTTCTCCCTCTTTGCCGACCAGGGCGGCTGGCAGCGCTGGTTTTTCCTCGCCGTAGCCGGGGTCGCAAGCGGCATCATCCTCTGGCTGCTGCGCGGCACCCGCGGCCGCGCCCCGTTCTGCATCGCGCTCACCTTAATCCTGGGCGGGGCGCTGGGCAACGTGATCGACCGCCTGGCCTATGGCTACGTCATCGACTTCCTCGACTTCCACGTCGCCGGTTGGCACTGGCCGGCCTTCAACGTCGCCGATTCCGCCATCACTCTGGGGGCGGGGCTCCTGATCTGGGACAGTCTGTGGGGCGAAGGGGCCAGAAAGGCCAGGAGGAACTGACCTGACGAGGCGTGTTGTGCGCATGGGGGATAAGGTCACCATGCATTACCGGCTCGTGTGCAGCGGTGAGGAGGTGGTCAGCACCTTCTCCGCTGCCCCAGAGACCTTTACCCTGGGTAGCGGCGAGATCGATCCCCGCCTGGAGGTCTACCTACTGGGCCTGAAGACCGGTGACCACACGACCCTGTCGCTGGGCCCCGGCCAGGCCTTTGGAGCGCGCGACGCGGGGCTGATGCAGCGGCTTGCGCGCAGCGAGTTCGATCCCGCCCTTAAGCTGCAGGTGGGATACACGGTGGACTTCAGCCTGCCCAACGGCCAGACCCTGCACGGAACCATCCTCAGCGCAGACGACACTGAGGTGCAGGTGGATTTCAACCATCCCTTGGCGGGGCTGCCCCTGGAATTCGAGGTCCAGGTCCTCGCCATCGAATAGGACGCGCCGATGATCGACATCCTTTTGGCCAACCCGCGCGGCTTCTGTGCCGGCGTTGACCGCGCCATCTCCATCGTGGAACGGGCGCTTGAGCGCTTCGGTGCGCCGATCTATGTACGCCATGAGGTGGTGCACAACCGCCATGTGGTCGACGATCTCAAGGCCAAGGGGGCCATCTTCATCGAGGATCTCGCAGACGTCCCGCTGGGTGCGACCTTGGTCTTTAGCGCCCACGGGGTGCCCCTGTCGGTGCGGCGCGAGGCCGAAGCGCGCGGCCTGAGGGTGTTCGATGCCACCTGCCCCCTGGTCACCAAGGTGCACGTGGAGGTCAGGCGCATGCACGAACAGGGCTACGAGATCGTCATGATCGGTCATCGCGGCCACCCCGAGGTGGTGGGCACTATGGGACAGGTGGAAGGAGGAATGCATCTGGTAGAGACCCCCGAGGATGTCGCCCGCCTGCAGGTGGCGGATCCGGACAGACTGGCCTACGTGACCCAGACCACCTTGTCGGTCGACGACGCCGCCCGTGTGGTGGACGCCCTGCGCTCGCGCTTCCCGAACATCGTCGGGCCGAAGAAGGATGACATCTGCTACGCCACCCAAAATCGGCAGGACGCGGTCAAACAACTCGCCGGGCATTGCGACGTGATCATCGTCGTTGGCTCGCCCAACAGCTCCAACTCCAACCGTCTGCGCGAGGTGGCGCAGAGTATGGGTACGCCGGCCTACATGGTGGACAGCGCGGATGAGATCCGGCCGGAATGGTTCACGGGGCGACGGCATGTGGGTATCACCGCCGGCGCCTCCGCCCCCGAGATCCTGGTCCGGGGTGTGGTGGATCGGCTCCTCGCCCTGGGTGTAAGCCGGGTCACACAGCAAGAGGGCATCGTGGAAAAAGTCAGCTTCCCCTTACCCAAGGAGCTCGCGTGATGCACCCTCTGCGCATGACCTCACCCAGCTTACTTTGGCCGAGCGCGACGCTCTGGCTGCGGGCCTCAGTGACGAGGAACACCAGGTCATCCTTCATCAGGGCACGGAGTAACCCTACTGCGGTGGGCTACTCGACGAGAAGCAACGGAGTCTTCGATTGCTGGCTTACGGGCTGCCCCTGTTTCGTTCCACGGCCAAGTTCGAGTCCGGAAGCGGCTGGCCCAGCTTCACCGCGCCCTACCACCCGGACCACATCCGCTATCTGCGCGACGCGAGCCACGGCATGATCCGCACCGAGATCCGCTGCGCCCGCTGCGATGGCCACTTGGGTCATGTGCTCGATGACGGGCTGCCGCCCACAGGGCTACGCTACTGCCTCAATTATGAGCACTCCAACCGCATCCGTGACAGCCGCTGCCCGGATTGCGGCGAGCGGATCGACGGCGTGGGGGCGCAGGCCCATGCATGACCTCCTGCTTATCGCTTGCGCCTGGCTCGCTTACGGGGCGGTGCACTCCTGGCTGGCCGCCGACGGCGTCAAGGCCTGGGTGCAGCGGCGTTGGAGCGGCATCGCCCCAGCCTATCGCCTCGTCTACAACGGCTTAGCCGCGCTGCTTCTCATCCCGCCGTTGTGGCTGACGCTGCGCTCACCGGGCGAGGCCCTGTGGCACTGGCCGGGCTGGTTGGCCTGGCCGGCGGCCGCAATCGCCGTGGCCGGCTTCGTCTGGAGCCTGCGCTGGTACGACACCGGCGAGTTCCTGGGGCTGCGGCAATGGCGCCGCCGCGACGGCCGCGAGCACGAAGGTTTCGTGCTCTCGCCCTTGCACCGTCATGTGCGCCATCCCTGGTACAGCCTGGGGCTGCTGCTGCTGTGGACGCGAGATCTGAACGCCGCCTGGCTCACCACGGCCGTGGCGCTGACGGTCTATGTGGTCATCGGCAGCCGCATGGAGGAGCGCAAGCTCATCGCGCGCTATGGCGACGCCTACCGCGAGTACATGCGCCGTGTGCCCGCGCTCATCCCCTGGCCGGGGCGCCATCTCAGTCCGGCCGAGTCGCAGGCCCTGCAGCAGGCGGCACGCATCGAGGGTCAGCCGCCGCTGGGTGGGGCCAACGCTCTCCCAACTGCGGCCGCGCCCGTCGCACCTGGTCAACCCCTCCACATTTAGACTGCTTTTGAGGGTACGCGAGCGGATACTCTACTGCGAAAAGGAGCTACTCTCCCTCACG
>DAITOH010000056.1:0-8503 GCA_036834225.1 Thiobacillaceae bacterium
AGCCGAAGTCCCGATGCACGATCCGGCATAAAACCATGCTAGCAGGGCGGGCGGAGATCAGGACGAAATCGGCCCCTCGTGTGCGCTGCCCGCTGCCCCCGCGGGGCGTCAGGACCCCTTAGGCGGCCGGGCGATGCTGGACCTGCCCTTGATCGGGCGGGCCGCATGGGTTTGAATGTCAGCCGCCGTTGATGCCGGCAATCGACCGCCCCACAACCATCCCGAAACCACCCTTCCTCACACACGCATCCATGACCATACTGCTGTTCATCGTGGGCCTTGCCGCCCTGATCCTCGGCGCCGAGCTGCTCGTGCGCGGCGCATCGCGCCTGGCGCTGTCCTTCGGCATCTCACCGCTGGTGGTGGGGCTCACCGTGGTGGCCTTCGGCACCAGTTCGCCGGAACTCGCCATCTCGGTGCACTCGGCCTGGTCCGGCCAGGTCGACATCGCCCTGGGCAACGTGGTCGGCAGCAACATCTTCAACGTGCTGTTCATCCTCGGGCTCTCGGCCCTGATCACGCCGCTGGTGGTGCATCAGCAGCTCATCCGCCGCGAGGTCCCGCTGATGATCGCGGTGTCGCTCCTGCTTTGGGCCATGGCGGCGGACGGCGGCATCGAGCGCTGGGAGGGCATCGCGATGGCGTTGGGACTGGTGGCCTACATCGTCTATACCATCCGCGCCAGCCGCCGCGAGACGGCCGAGATCGAGGCGGAATATGCCGAAGCGATGCCCACGGACGGCAGCGCCTGGGACCGGCACTGGTCGGTGCAGACGCTGCTCATCCTCGGCGGCCTGGTCCTGCTGGTGGTGGGCTCGAACTGGCTGGTGGACTCGGCCGTGGTCTTCGCCCGCGCCCTGGGCGTGAGCGAACTGGTCATCGGCCTGACCCTGATCGCCGCCGGCACCTCCCTGCCCGAGGTGGCCACCTCCATCATGGCCGCGCTGCGCGGCGAGCGCGACATCGCCGTAGGCAACGTGGTGGGCAGCAACATCTTAAACATACTCGGGGTGCTAGGCGTATCCGCCTCCGTGGCCCCAGAGAGCCTCACCGTTTCACCGGCACTGCTCAGCTTCGACCTGCCGGTGATGGTGGCGGTGGCGGTCGCCTGCCTGCCGATGTTCTTCACCGGCAACCTGATCGCCCGCTGGGAGGGCGGCCTGTTTTTCGCCTATTACCTGGCCTACACTGCCTATCTGATCCTGCTTTCGACCCGGCAAGCGGCTTTGCAGACCTACAGCGACGTGATGGGCCTCTTCGTCCTGCCGCTGACCGCGGTCACCCTCATGATCCTGGCGGCGCGGCACTGGCGCGCGAGGCGGCAGGCTTGACCTGCCAGGGCGACCGATGCGGCGAGCGGTATCACTATGCCCGTAGCGCAGTGAGCCCGTGTTGCGAAGCGAAGCCGCCACGGCGTTGATGGAACGCAGTAGCGGCTCAAGCTATGGGCTAGGATGGTTTTCGTCGCCGGGTTCGGCGCGATCGGGCGAGCAGGCTGACCTGGATGCAGTTGAGCGGGTCCAGATAGGGACGCCGGCGCTGCAACGAGACGGCCAGGTCCTGATTCTCCTCGAGCAGGGTGGAGATGTCGGCCACGTTGAGGATGTGCCGGCTGGTCGCGCGGTACTCGGTGGCGATGGTGTCGTGGACCTCCCGTCCCAGACGGGCGTCCTCGCACAGGGCGGCATATTCGCGGGCGATGCCCATGTCGGCCTTGGCCAGGGCCATCTGGGCGTTGGACAGCAGGGTGCGGAAGAAGGGCCAGGTTCGTGCGGCAAGGTCTGCACCTTTACCCCTTCCCCTCAGTCACGCAGGCTGATCACCGGCCAGCCGCGTTCGAGCGCATGGGCGCGCAGGGTGTCATCAGGGTCCACCGCCACCGGATGGGTGACCCGCTCGAGCAAGGGCAGGTCGTTGAGGGAGTCGGAATAGAACCAGGTCTCCTCGACGTCGGACCAAGCTAGGCCGCGCTCAGCGAGCCATGCCTCCAGGCGCTGCACCTTGCCTTCGCGGAAGGACGGTGTGCCGACGACCCGGCCGGTGAATTCGCCGCCGTTTTCCTCAAGCTCGGTGGCGATGAGGTGTTCCACCCCCAGGTGTCGGGCGATGGGGCCGGTGACAAAGCGGTTGGTGGCAGTGACGATAATCCGCACATGGTCACCGTGGCGTGCCAGCAAAGACAACGCGCCCGGCGCGATCATGGGCAGGATGCGGGTCTGCATGAACTCGGCGTGCCAGGCGTCGAGCTGGGCGCGCGGATGGCGTGATAAGGGCCTCAACTGGAAATCGAGGAAGGCGTGGATGTCCAGGGTGCCCGCCTTGTATTGATCGTAGAAGGCCTGATTGCGCGCCTCGTAGACCTCGCGGTCGAGCACCCCCTTTGCGATCAGGAACTTAGCCCACTCGAAGTCCGAGTCTCCGGCCAGCAGGGTGTTGTCCAGGTCGAACAGGGCAAGGCGCATGTCAACCGAGGCAGTGCGGTCCCCAGCACGGCCACCTCCTCACCGGCTGGCGGCGAACGCAGTGAGCGGCGGAGGCTGTCATCGCGAAGGATTAGCGTTTTCTGTTGAACATCGGCAGTATAACCGAGCTGTGAACATCGTTTCCGACCTCATCCCCGACCCGCTGGCGATCGGCCTGTGGCTGGCCCTGGCGCTGGGCGTGCTGTGGCATGTGCGCCATTGCCCGTGGCACATGCTTAAAGACCGGGACAATCTCAACGTCTTCCTCGGGGCCACCGTGGCGGTGCTGGCCCTGTGGATGATTCGCACGGGCATCAAGCCAGGGCTCAATTTCCATCTGCTCGGAGCCACCGCGCTCACCCTCATGTTCCGGCCTAGCTATGCCCTGTTCGCCCTAGCCCTGGTCACCGGCGCGGTCACGCTGTGGGACGGGGAGTACAAGGCCTACCCGGCCAATCTGCTGATCATGGGCGTGGTGCCGGTGCTGGTGAGCTGGACCCTCTACCGCCTGGTGGACGGGCGTCTGCCCAATCACATGTTCGTCTATATCTTCCTCAACGCCTTCTTCGGCGCGGCGGCGGCCGTGTTCGCCGTCGGCCTCGCCTCGACGGCCCTGGTGGCCGCCATGGGTGCCTACACCCTGGACTACCTGTTGCGCGAGTACCTGCCGTATTACCTGCTCATGGCCTGGAGCGAGGCCTTCGTCACCGGCATGATCGTCACCCTGCTGGTGGTCTACCGGCCCCAATGGGTCGCCACCTTCGACGACCGGCGCTATCTCAACCGCTGAGAGGACGCGCTCCGGTCGGCTTAGCCTGCCCGTGTCGAGTCCGCCCTAGGCGAACGAGCCGCGGGCGCGGGTCAGCCGCACGGCCCCGGGGATGCGCTCGATGCACGCAGGCGCAGCAGGCCGGCGGACGGCGGGGCGCAGTCGATCAGCCTCAAGTCCGACAGGCTCCCAGCCTGCCGTCGGGGCTAAGCAGGCGCCGCTTAAGGGGTGCGCACATAGACGTAATGGATAGCCGTGCCACTAAGCAGCGCCTGCCCCGGGAGGCCTTCTTCGACGATGGGCTGCACGGTCAGCACCAGCAGACCCTGCTCGTCGCCAGATGGCGTGACACGATCGGGCGGCCGGATCAGGATGGGGGGCGCGCTCTCGCCGGCGCCCACCGTGGCCTCGGCTTGCGTGAGCCCGACGGCCCTGCCACGGCAGGCTGCGAACCCGGCCAAAAGACGCTCGCCGGCGTCGCCCAGCCCGCGTTCCACACCGTCTATCAGCGCGCGTAGGCGATCCGCCGCGCCGCAGAGATAGCGCAACCGGATGTCCAGTCCCAGCTGGGCGCTGCCGGCGCCCGCACTCACCACGATGGCCGCGGCCTCTTCGTCAGGCCAAAACCGTGGGGGGGCGGACCAGGTGAGTTCCCAGCGGTGCATGAACTCGCGTCTGACCTCTCTGCGCTCCGGTCCCGGCACCCATACGAAGCCCTGCAGGGATGCCTTCAGGCCGTGGTCCTTCGCCTCCAGGGCGAGGCCGGTGATGCCGCCCTCGGCCTTAAGGGCGTGGCGCTCCAGGGTCATGATCCGATCCAGGTCTGACGACCGCGGCTGGATGCGCAGGACCCGGTCCAGGCGCCAACCCGGGGGCGGGACGGGGGGCGGCGCCGGCATGGCCCTGATTTCGTCCGCGCTGACGGGGCCATCGAGCAGGTGGACGACGGCCTCGGGTAGCTCCTCCACCCATGACGGCGCATAGGCGAGCAGGTGGTGGGCGCGGCCATCGATCACGGTCACCAGATGGAAGACGACGGCATCGGCCCGGTCCAGGCTGGGGCGGCGCACCATGCGCCAGCGCAGCCCGCCGGCTTCAAGCCAGCCAAACCGCGCCGCCTCGCCATACTGGGTGCGCCAGACCGTCTCCAGCTGCTGGTAGAAGCGCGCCTGCGGTATGCGCAGACGGGACTGATGCCAAGGCAGCATCACCGTGAGTGCTAGCGCCGCGTCCGGCTGACGCAGGATGAGGCTCTCCGCCCGCGCCTCCTCCTCTGCATTGGCCCTCTGCCAGGGTGGGCCATACACCAGCCTAAGGTCGCCCATGGACAGGGATGCGGCCAGGGCGGGCGGACACCACGCCGCTACTGCCAGGGCGGCGAGCAAGAGGAGCGCGGTTTGTGGGTCAGGCAGCGGCCGAGTGTGCATGCGTCCGAGTTTAGCCCATGCAGGGCCCACCGACGCAAGACGGGTGCTGCCGGCCGGCTGGTATCATGCCACGCCATGTCCGCGGCGCCGTCCCCCTCACCCGATCCCGTCGATGTTCACATCGAATTTCCCGAGCAGTTGCCGGTTTCAGCACATCGGGAGGAGATTGTCGCGGCCCTCGCGCAGCACCAGGTGATCATCGTCTGCGGCGAGACCGGCTCGGGCAAGACCACCCAGCTGCCCAAGATCGCCTGGGCGGCCGAGCGTGGACGGGCGGGGCTAATCGGCATGACCCAGCCCCGACGCATCGCCGCCAGGAGCGTGGCTGCCCGCTTAGCGGAGGAGACCCGCACCCGGCTTGGGGGCTACGTCGGCTGGCAGGTGCGTTTTAGCGATCACGTCGGCGCCGACAGCCGCATCAAGGTCATGACCGACGGCATCCTGCTCGCTGAGACGCAGTCCGACCCCGAATTCCGGGCCTACGACACCCTGATCCTGGACGAGGTGCACGAGCGCAGCCTGAACATCGACTTCCTGCTGGGGTATCTCAGGCAGCTCCTGCCCCGGCGGCCTGATCTCAAGCTCATCCTGTCTTCCGCCACCCTGGAGGCGGAGCGCTTCGCCGCCTGGTTTGGCGGCGCGCCCATCGTGCAGGTGTCGGGGCGGACCTATCCGGTGGAGGTGCGCTACCGGCCGATCGCCGTTGAGGCTGCGTCGGGCCTCGGTGGGGAGGGGACTGATAGGCCCCGACCGACGAAAGTGGGGGGCGCGGAGACGGGTGAAACCGAGATGGTGGCGGCCATCCTGGCCGCCGTGGACGAGCTTGCCGCCGAGGGCTCAGGCGACATCCTAGTCTTCCTGCCCGGCGAGCGCGAGATCCGCGAGACCCATGAGGCGCTGCGCAAGCACCACCCGGCCGGCACGGAGATCCTGCCGTTGTATGCGAGGCTGTCGGTGGCCGAGCAAGCGCGCGTGTTCAAGCCTCACGCCGGCCGGCGCATCGTGCTCGCCACCAACGTGGCGGAGACCTCGCTCACCGTGCCGGGCATCCGCTACGTCGTCGACACGGGCCTGGCGCGGGTGAAGCGCTACTCGCTGCGCAACAAGATCGAGCAGCTGAAGATCGAGAAGATCTCCCAGGCCGCCGCCAACCAGCGCGCCGGCCGTTGCGGTCGGGTGGCGGCGGGCATCGCCATCCGGCTTTATGAGGAACAGGACTTCGCCGCCCGCCCGGCGCACACCACGCCGGAACTGCTGCGCTCATCGCTCGCCGCGGTGATCCTGCGCATGCGCGCCCTGAATCTGCCGGACATCGAGACCTTCCCCTTCCCCGACCCGCCCGAACCGAAGCGGGTGCGCGACGGCTTTACCCTGCTGCACGAACTGGGTGCCCTCGATAAGACCGGCGAGCTCAGCCCCGTCGGCCGCCAGCTTGCCAAGCTGCCGGTAGACCCGCGCATCGGCCGCATGCTCATCGCCGCGCGGGAACGCGGCTGTCTGGCCGAGGTGCTGGTCATCGCCGCCTATCTGTCCGTGCAGGACCCCAGGGAGCGGCCGTTGGAGCAGCAAGACGTCGCCGACGCGAAACACCGCCGCTTTGCCCACCCGCAGTCCGACTTCATCGCCATCCTTAGGCTTTGGGCACACATCAACGCCCTCGACGCACACCGCAAGTCCACGCGCCAGTTCCGCGCGGCGCTGCAGGCCGAATTTCTCTCGCCGCTACGCGTGCGCGAGTGGCGCGACGTGCACAGCCAGTTGACCAACCTAGTCAAGGAGATGGGCTGGAAGGTCGGCGATCTGAATCCCGCCGGCGTCAGCGCACAGTCGCCCGGGGCAGAGGGCGACGCCTCGACCCCCACCCCCTACGCACCCATGCATCAGGCCCTGCTCACCGGCCTGCTGGGCAATGTCGGCATGCTCACCGAGGCGGGCGACTACCTGGGCGCGCGCGGCATGAAGTTCGCCATCTTCCCCGGCTCCGGCGTGCGCGGCAAACCCAAGTGGATCATGGCCGCCGAGATCGTCGAGACGCGCCGGATCTATGCCCGCACCGTCGCGCGGGTAGAGCCAGAGTGGATCGAGGTGGCCGGCGACCACCTGCTTAAGCGCAGCTATTCCGACCCCCACTGGGCCAAGAAACCGGCCCAGGTTTGCGCCAGTCTGCGCGCCACCTTGCACGGGCTGCCGGTGGTCAATGCCCGCCTCGTGCACTACGGCCCGATCGACCCCGTGCTCAGCCGCGAACTGTTCATCCGCCATGCCCTGGTGCGCGGGGAGTTAGACTGCCGCGCGCCCTTCTTCAGGCACAACCGGCGCCTGCTGGAGGAGATGGAGGACCTGGCGCACCGTGCCCGCGACCCCCGCCTTGGGGTGGATGAGGAGGCCCTCTACGCGCACTTCGACCGCCTAGTCCCCGCTGGCATTCACAACGGCGCGGCCTTCGAGCGCTGGCGTCGGGATGCGGAGCGCACCAACCCCCGGCTACTCTTCCTGGAGCGCGAGGCCCTGCTGGCCGGTCGCCAGGACACGACCGGCGCCTTTCCGCAAGAGCTGGAGCTCGACGGTGTGCGTTATCGGCTGTCCTACCGCTTCGAACCCGGTGCGATGGACGATGGTGTTACGCTTATGCTCCCCCTCGCCGCCTTAAACCAGATCCCGGAGGTGGCTTGCGACTGGCTGGTGCCCGGCCTGTTGGAGGAAAAGATCGCGGCCCTCCTTAAGACCCTGCCGCAGTCTTTGCGCCGCAACTTTGTCCCCGTCAGCGATTTCGCCCGCGCCGCCGCCGAGGCGCTGCGCGACGCGCCGCCGGCCGCCCAGCGTGAGCCGCTTACGGACGCGCTCGCCCGTTTTCTCGCCCAGAAGACCGGCGTGAGCGTGCCGCGCGAGGCCTGGCGGCCCGAGGCCCTGCCGGCGCATCTCAGCATGAACTTCCGCGTGCTCGATGCCGGTGGGCAGGTGCTGGCCGAAGGCCGCGATCTTGCCGCCCTGCGCCGGGCGCTTGGTGCCGCCGCCCGCCAGGCGCTGCAGCAGTCTGCCAGCGCGTGGGAACGCGATGCGGTCGACGACTGGGACTTCGGCGACCTCCCCGACAAGATCGAGCTCAACTTAGGTGCTCAGACCGTGGTCGCTTATCCAGCCCTGGAGGCGAGCGCGGACGGCGGCGTGCGCCTGCGTCTCTTCGACAGCCCGGCGGCCGCCCGCGCCGCCCACAGGCTGGGGGTAAGTCGCCTGCTGTGGCGGGCCCACCCGGGCCTGCTCCGCCAGACCGAGCGCGACCTCGCCACCCGCCTGAAGCCCGCCTGTCTGCAATGGGGCCTCATGCACCCCGGGACTAGCTGCAGCGCCCTGGTGGGCGACGTCCTGCTTGCCGCCTGCGTGGCGGCCATGCCGGAGAAGGACTTGGCTGACATCCGCACCCAGCAGGCCTATGCGGCCGCCATGCAGCGCCTGCGACCCATCCTGCCGGGGCAGGCCGCTAGGGTAGCGGACTTAGCCGCAGACTGCATTGCCCGCGCGCATCATGTGCGCGAGTCATTAAGCCGCGCACCACCTGCCTGGAGCAAGGCCGTCGAGGACATGCGCGCGCAGCTGGCGGACCTGATCCAGCCCGGTTTCCTGCTGCACACCCCCAGCCGGCGCCTCGCGCGCCTGCCGGCCTATCTCAAGGCCATGGCGCTGCGTCTAGAGAAGCTTGACAAGTCGCCCGGCCGCGATGCCCAGGCCATGGCGGAGATGGCCCCCGTCCTGGCCGCTTGGCGGGCCCCGCGTCGCAGGTCGATGGACGAAGCGGCCCTGGAGGATTTCCGCTGGCGCATCGAGGAGCTGCGCATCGCCCTGTTCGC
>DAITOH010000057.1:0-4695 GCA_036834225.1 Thiobacillaceae bacterium
AGGAAGCGATCAGGTCCATGCCATCGACCTTGACGCGCAGGCGGTCGTCGGCGAGGCCGTGGATGATCGGCAGACTGGAAACCCCACCGGCGCCTTGCAGGCTCACGCCCGGCACGTCGCGCAGCAGGCTAGCGGTGTCACTGGTAGCCGGCAGTAGCGGCGCGATCGCCTCCGCCCCTATGGAGGTGGCGAACAGGCTGCGGGTATCGGGGCGCGGGGCGGTGACCCGCACCACATCCAGTTCCGGGGCGGTCTCGGCGGCCGGGGCGGCTTGAGCGCTAGCGGCAAGCAAGGCGACGATCAGGGGCTTGATTTGCATGTTTCAATTACAGGTAAAGATCCAGGTAAAAAGGAGAGGCCCACGCGGGGCCCCGAATCCCCGTAAAGAAGCAGTGACTATGCTAGCGCCAGGGGGCTGGCGGGTGAATGCGACACGATGTCGCAGGGCCGCTGTTGGCTGCATCAAGCTTGGGCCACGGAAGACCTCGGTCTGGCGTAGAATCTGGCTGACTTCTAAAGCGTGGAATGCGATGAAACCCGAACAGGTCAAGGAATTCTTCCTGGAACTCCAGGAACTGATCGTCGAACGCCTGCAACAGGTAGACGGCAAGCCCTTTCTCAAGGACGAATGGCAGCGGCCAGAGGGCGGCGGCGGCCTGACCCGTCTGATTGAGGAGGGCAACCTGCTCGAGCAAGGCGGCGTGAACTTCTCCCATGTCAAGGGCGAGCGCCTGCCCCCTTCAGCGACCGCGCACCGGCCCGAACTGGCCGGCCGCCCGTGGGAGGCGATGGGTGTGTCCCTGGTCATGCACCCGCGCAACCCCTATGTGCCGACGGTGCACATGAACGTGCGCTTCTTCTGCGCCTATCCCCCGAAACGGGACGAGGGCGAGCCGATCTGGTGGATCGGCGGCGGCATGGATCTGACGCCGTACTACGGCTTCGAGGAGGATGCGGTGCACTTTCATGCCATGTGCAGGCGCACCCTCGACCCCTTCGGGCCCGATTACCACCCCCGCTTCAAGCGCTAGTGCGACGAGTATTTCTTCCTCAAGCACCGCAATGAGCCGCGTGGGGTGGGCGGCATCTTCTACGACGACTTCTACGAGGGCGGCTTTGCGCACACATTCAACCTCACCGAGAGCGTGGGCGAACACTTCCTGCCCGCCTACGTGCCCATCCTGGAGCGCCGGGCGGACACCCCCTATGGCGAGCGCGAACGCGACTTCCAGGCCTACCGCCGCGGCCGTTACGTGGAATTCAACCTGCTATGGGACCGCGGCACCCTGTTCGGCCTGCAATCGGGCGGCCGCACCGAGTCCATCCTCATGTCCCTGCCGCCCATCGTGAAGTGGCGCTACGACTGGCACCTGGAAGCCGGGACGGTTAAGGCCAGGCTCTACACAGACTTCCTTAAACCCCGCGACTGGCTCGCCTGAGACCACATGAAGGGCGGTGCGCTATTCCGCCGTCCGGCGCGGCGCTGGCTGTGGCCGCTCGGCATCCTGCTGCTGCTCGCGGCGGCCGTCATCACCGCTTACGAACTCATCGCCTCACCCCTGCAGGCTAAGTTCCTGGCGCGCTACGGCGAACGCCTGCGCTATTGGCTGGCGGACGGCCCCAGCGAGCGCATCCGTTTCCCAGCCACCGGGCCGTATGATGTCAGGCTGGGCTATGTGGGGCTGCCTGAGTTCGTCAGGCGTCTGGGCCAGGCCGGTTTCGCGGTGACACAACAGGCCCGCATCTCGCCCGAGATGGCGCAACTTGACGACCTCGGCCTGTATCTCCCCTATCACGAAAAGACCGCCGCCGGCCTCGACGTGCGCGACTGTCAGGACCGTTCCCTGTACACGGTGCGCTACCCGCGTCAGACCTATGAACAGTTCGACGCCATCCCGCCCCTGGTGGCCAACACCCTGCTGTTCATTGAAAACCGCGAGCTGCTCGACCCCAACCATCCGCAGCGCAACCCGGCGGTGGAGTGGGATCGGCTGGCCCAAGCCGTGCTGGAAAAGGCGATGCAGGTGGTGGATCCGAAGCGCAACGTGCCCGGCGGCTCAACCCTGGCCACCCAGATCGAAAAGTACCGCCACTCGCCCGACGGGCTGACGCTTACCGCCACGGACAAGCTGCGCCAGATAGCCTCCGCCAGCCTGCGCGCCTATCTGGACGGCCCCGACACCCGCGTGACCCGCCAGCGCATCGTGATGGACTACCTCAATAGCGTTCCCCTTGCCGCCGCCCCCGGCTTCGGCGAAGTGCACGGTCTGGCAGAGGGCCTGAAGGCCTGGTTCGACCTGGATTTCGACGAAGTCAACCGTCTTCTGGCCCGGCCAGCGCCCACTCCTGAAGCGGCACGCGCCTACAAGCACGTACTGGCCTTGCTGGTCTCGCAGCGCAAGCCGTCCTGGTATCTGCTCAGCGGGCGTGACTACCTGGACCGCCAGGTGGATGTCCACCTCAGGCTGCTGGCCAGCGCCGGCGTCATCACCCCCGCCTTCCGCGACCTGGCCCTGCGCGAACGCATCCGCTTCGCCGAGGGCAATCATCGCGCGGGCAACGGCCATGCTGCCAACTATGTCGAACAGAAGGCCGCCAATGCCATCCGGGTGGAACTGGCGCAAAGACTGGGAGTGCCCAGCCTGTATGACTTAGACCGCCTCGACCTCAAGGCCGAGGCGACCCTGCACATGCCCACCCAGCGCGCCGTCTCCGACTTCCTAAGCCGCCTGGACGACCCCGTCCTGGTCGAGGCGGCCGGCCTCTATGGGCCCCACCTGCTCTCGCCGGGCAACGACCTCAAGAAGCCGATCTACAGCTTCACCCTCTACCAGCTCACCGATCGCGGCGCACTGCTGCGGGTACAGGCGGACAACCTGAACCAGCCCTTCGACATCAACCGGGGCGCCAAGCTCGACATGGGCTCCTCGGCCAAGCTGCGCACCCTCATCACCTACCTGGGCATCATCGCCGAACTGCATGCCCAGTATAGCAGTCTAGACGCCAAAGAGCTGGCTGCGGTGAAGCCGCCCGACAAGGACATCCTGACCCAGTGGGTCGTCGGCTACCTCCGGCGGGCCGGCAACAAGTCGCTGGAGGCAACGCTAGAGGCGGCCATGTCGCGCGTCTATTCCGCCAGCCCGGCCGAGACCTTCTTCACCGGCGGCGGGGTGCACCGGTTCTCCAACTTCAAACGCGAGGACGACAGCAAGGTCATGGACCTCTGGGAGGCCACCCGCAACTCGGTGAACCTGCCCTTCATCCGTCTCATGCGCGACATCGTGCATCACTTCATGTATCGCGCGCCGAGCACGGCGGCGCGGGTGCTGGCGGATGCCAAGGACCCCCGGCGTCAGTCCTACCTGCTCCAATTCGCCGATCTGGAGGGGCGCGCCTTCCTCGCCCGTTTCTACAGGAAGTACAAGGGCCTTGCGCCCGCGGATGCCACCGCCAACCTGATCAACCACCTCACCGCCCATCCCAGGCGACTTGCCGCCGTCTACCGTTACCTGGAACCGCAGGCCGACCTCGATGCCTTCAAGGCCTTCATGAAAGGCCGGCTCGCCAACCCCGCCGCCTTCGACGACAAGGACTACGCCGCCCTTTACGAAACCTACGGGCCGGACAAATTCAATCTCCCCGACCGCGGCTACATCACCCAGGTCCATCCCCTGGAGCTGTGGCTGGTGGCCTATCTGCGTCAGCACCCGCAGGCGGGCTGGAACGAGATCGTGCAGGCCTCGGCCAAGGAACGGGTCAAGGTCTACGACTGGTTGTTCAAGACCGGTCGCAAGAACACCCAGGACACCCGCATCCTCTCGCTGCTGGAGATCGAGGCCTTCCAGGAGATCCACCGCCGCTGGCAGAAACTGGGCTATCCCTTCTCCAGCCTAGTGCCCTCCTACGCCACCGCCATCGGCTCCTCGGCGGACCGGCCGGCGGCCCTGGCCGAGCTCATCGGCGTAATCCTCAACGACGGTGCCAAGCTGCCACCGGTGTCGCTGACCCGCCTAGAGTTCGCCGCCGGCACCCCCTATCACACCGTGATGGAACGGGAAAAACCCAAGGCTGAGCAGATCTATCCGGCCGAGGTGGCACGGGTGATCCGCAAGGCCCTGGTCAACGTGGTGGAGGAAGGCACCGCCCGCCGGCTGAAGGGGGCTTTCGCCCTGGCTGATGGCGGCCATCTGACCATCGGCGGCAAGACCGGCACGGGGGACCACCGCTACGAGGTCTATGCCCCCAACGGCACCGTGCTGAAATCCAAGGTCATGAACCGCACCGCGACCTTCGCCTTCTTCATGGGCAAGGACTTCTTCGGTGTGATGACCGTGTTCGTCCCCGGCGAGGCGGCCGGTGATTTCAAGTTCACCAGCGCTCTGGCGGTGCAGATTGTCAAGGCCATGGAACCGGCCCTGCGTCCCCTGGTGCTCGCCAAGCCCGCGCCGGAGCCGAGTTGGGAGCAGATGGTGCGTAAATTCGAGGCCGAGGTGCCCCCGCGTTCTGGGGCCCTCCCCAGGGTCTCTGCCCGGGGGAGGGATGCGCAGTCGGCAACGGCCGTGGGCGAGACCGACCGCCAGCCCGCTGCCGTCTTGCCGCCTGCCGCGCCAACGGCCCCTCCCGCCGCCGCATCCCCTGCCCCGGCCCCCGAACCACCGCCAGCGCCCGCCCCCACCGAGCAGGTCGCCCCGATCA
>DAITOH010000057.1:4795-8457 GCA_036834225.1 Thiobacillaceae bacterium
CCGGCCCCCGAACCACCGCCAGCGCCCGCCCCCACCGAGCAGGTCGCCCCGATCAAGGAGGCGCCGCCGCCCAAGCCGGCAAGGCGTCCCAGCCTCTGGGACGAACGCGAGCACGACTGGCCGTGAGTCATACCAGGCGCCGTTCGGAGTACAATGCGGCCCGTTTCCCTTCGAGATATCAAGGACATGCAGCTGTTGGCGTGCGGCGTCAACCATCACACGGCCCCGGTGGCGATCCGGGAGCGGGTAGCCTTTCCGCCCGAGGTGCTGCCGCGCGCGCTGGCGGATGTCACCGGGCGCGGGATCGCGCGCGAAGCGGCCATCCTGTCTACCTGCAACCGCACCGAGATCTACTGCAGCACCTCCGAGCCGGAAGGGGTGATCGAGTGGATGAGCCGTTTCAATAGCCTGGAGCCGCGCGAGGTCAAGCCCTACCTCTACCTGCTGCCCGGCGACCAAGCGGTCAAGCACGCCTTCCGTGTGGCCTCCGGCCTGGACTCCATGGTGCTGGGTGAGACCCAGATCCTGGGCCAGATGAAGCAGGCGGCCAACCGTGCCCAGGCCGCCGGCACCCTGGGCCTGATGCTCAACAAGCTGTTCCAGCGCACCTTCTCCGTGGCCAAGGAGGTGCGCACCGCCACCGAGATCGGCGCCAACACCGTCTCCATGTCAGCCGCCGCGGTCACCTTGGCGGCGCGCATCTTCCCTGACCTCTCCGAACAGGCCGTGCTCTTCGTCGGGGCAGGCGAGATGATCGAACTCACGGCCACCCATTTTGCCGCCCGCAAGCCGCGTCGGCTGATGGTGGTCAACCGCACCGAGGAGCGGGCCCGCGAGCTGGCCCGCCGCTTCGGCGGCGAGGCCGCGGCGCTCACCGCCCTGCCCGAGCTGCTGCCGGACTTCGACATCCTGGTCACCTCCACCGCCAGCCCCCTGCCCATCATCGGCCTGGGTCTGGTCGAGCGGGCCGTGAAGCTGCGCAAGCACCGGCCCATGTTCATGGTCGACCTGGCCGTGCCGCGCGACATCGAACCCGAGGTCGGCGCGCTCGACGACGTCTTCCTCTACACCGTGGACGACCTGGGCGAGGTGGTGCGCAGCGGCCAGGATGCGCGTCAGGCCCAGGTCGTTCAGGCCGAGGCCATCATCGACGCCAGCGTGCACGAATTCATGCACTGGGTGGACAGCCGCAAGGCAGTGCCCACCCTGCGGGCGCTGCGCGACCGTGCCGAGCGCATGCGCCGGCACGAGCTGGAAAAGGCCCACAAGATGCTGGCGCGCGGCGAGGATCCGGTGCGGGTGCTCGAGGCCATGAGCCGGGCGCTGATGAACAAGTATCTGCACGACCCCAGCTGCGCGCTGAACCAGGCCAGCGCGAACGAACGCGACGCGCTGACCCAGCTCGTCCACCGGCTGTACAACCTGCACCATGACCGGTAGGTCGGGCTTCAGCCCGACTGTCGGCCCATATCGGGTCTTGGGAGGGACCTCGAGAAACACACCGGGCCGACCCGATGGTATCTTGCACCCCCGCGGTGGGCGGGCAGGGCAACAGCCGGCCTCGGGGCCGTGCTCAAGGCAGACCTTGGATCCGGGCGATGAAACCCTCACTGCAACTTAAGCTCGATCAGCTCGCCAACCGGCTGGAGGAACTCAACGGCCTGCTGGCACAGCAGGACGCCACGGCCGACATGGAAAGCTTTCGTCGCCTGTCGCGCGAGCATGCCGAACTGACGCCGCTGGTGGAACATTACCGCGCCTGGCGCCAGGCCCGACGCGACCTGGAGACCGCCGAGGCGTGGCTGTCCGACCCCGAGATGCGCGAGCTCGCGCTAGAAGAGCAGGCAGCGGTCGAGGCGCGCCTGCACAGGCTGGAGCGTGCGCTGCAGATCTTGCTGCTGCCGCGCGACCCCAACGACGAACGCAACCTATTCCTCGAGATCCGCGCCGGCACGGGCGGCAACGAGTCTGCGCTATTCGCCGGCGACCTGCTGCGCATGTACACCCGCTATGCCGAGCGCCAGGGCTGGCGCGTCGAGCTCCTGTCGGAGAGCCCTGGCGAGGTGGGGGGCTACAAGGAGGTCATCTGCAAGATCAGCGGCCAGGGCGCCTACTCCCGGCTCAAGTTCGAATCCGGCGGCCACCGCGTGCAGCGGGTGCCCCAGACCGAGGCCCAGGGCCGCATCCACACCTCCGCCTGCACCGTGGCGGTGATGCCCGAGGCAGACGCGGTCGGCGAGGTGGAAATCAACCCCGCCGAGCTCAAGATCGACACCTTCCGCGCCAGCGGCGCCGGCGGCCAGCACATCAACAAGACCGACAGCGCCGTGCGGGTGACCCACCTGCCCACCGGCCTCGTCGTCGAATGCCAGGACGACCGCTCCCAGCACCGCAACAAGGCCGCCGCCCTGGCCGTGCTGGCGGCCAGGCTCAAAGACCTACGCGAACGCGAGGCGCGCGCGAGCGAGGCCAGCACGCGCAAGAATCTCATCGGCAGCGGTGATCGCTCCGATCGCATCCGCACCTACAACTTCCCCCAGGGCCGGGTGACCGACCACCGCATCAACCTCACCCTCTACAAGCTCGGTGCCGTCTTAGACGGCGAGCTCGATGAGCTCATCGACGCGCTCCAGACCGAGCACCAGGCCGAACAGCTCGCCGCCCTGGCAGGTGAAGGATGAGGGCCCCATCGTGATGGAGGCGATGTGTGCGGCCGCAACCCTGGATGCCTGGCTCAATCAGGCCGCTGGTCGCATCGCGACGGCGCTGGGTCTGACGCGCGCCGAGGCGCGGCTCGAGGCCCGTGTGCTCGCCGCCCATGCCCTGGGGGTGAACCGCGCCTGGCTGGCGGCCCACGGTGGTGACACCCTCGCCCCCACCCAAGCCGCTGCCATGGAGCGCTGCATCGCCCGACGCCTGCGTGGCGAGCCGGTGGCCTACATCACCGGCCGACGCGAGTTCTACGGCCTGGAGTTCATCGTCACCCCCGACGTGCTCATCCCCCGGCCAGAGACGGAGCTGCTCGTGGACTTGGCTCTCGAGCGCCTGCCTGCCGAGCGGCCTGCCCGCGTGCTGGACCTGGGCACTGGCAGCGGCGCCGTGGCCCTCGCCATCGCCGCTCACCGGCCGGCCGCCCATGTCCTGGCGGTCGACCGGTCGCAAGCGGCCTTGTGCGTGGCACGGGACAATGCCAACCATCTGGATATCGGCAATGTGACGTTCCAGCAGAGCGACTGGTACCTGCAAGTGTGTGTAAAAAATTTCGACATCATCGTCGCTAACCCGCCATACCTCGCCGCTGGCGACCCTCATCTGGCGCGTGGCGACCTACGTTTCGAACCCCGCCAGGCGCTCTGTGCCGGAGAAGACGCGCTGGCCGCCATACGTGTCATCGTGCAGGGGGCGCCTACCTGCCTGCGACCGGGCGGCTGGCTGCTCCTCGAGCACGGCTGCGACCAAGCCGAGGCCTGCCAGGCACTTCTTTGCGAGCACGGCTGGCAAGATGCCCAGACCTGGCCGGATCTGGCCGGTCTGGCCAGGGTCAGCGGCGGCCGGCTTGGACAGACCTGAACGGCGATAGGCCCATGACCCGGATTAGGCCGCGGCCTGTTGGCAACAAATAGAACTGTCCGGTGTTGTAGCAAATAAATTGTCCGCTTTGG
>DAITOH010000058.1:0-8443 GCA_036834225.1 Thiobacillaceae bacterium
CACGGCCGTCCCGAAGGAATTGACCACCCCCTCTGGGGGCGACGAGCGCAGCGAGTCGTGGGGGAATTTCATCCTAGCGCTCAGCCAGACTGGTGGCGATGGCCTCCACTGCCGGCCAGGGGGCGTCGCCCAGGACGGTCACCTGCCAGTTGCCGACCTGACGGGTGAGCAGGTTGAGCATGCCCTTGGCGCTCTCACCCCTCACGGTTTCGACCGGCTTTAGGGCCGGCTCGATAAACAGGGAGATGTGCGCCAGTCCGTCACTATAGACCCAGTGCTCCACCTCGTTCGGTCTGTTGGGCAGTTTGCGCTTGACGGCAGCCACCCGGGTGTAACCGGGCGGCAACTGCCGCACCGTCACGGGCTCGGATGGGCCAGTCCTGGCGACCTGCTCGGCATTCGGTAAATTCCTGGGCTGGTTGCCGGCACGCGTATTGGTGTTGATGCGTACCTCGGTGAAGGCGTATTGCAGCAGGGGCTTGCCCGACTCGTTGACCATCATGGCCTTGAGCGGCAGATGGCTGCTGTTCTCGGCACACAGGGCATAGCCCCAGCGAAAGCTGTCCTTGGGGGTGAGTTGCAACCAGCGGCAACCCAAGCCCGCCACCCGGTCCATCTCGCCGAGACGAACGGCGTACCAATTCGTCAGTGCCGCGGCGTTCACGGGCAGCAGATCCGGGAAATGCCGGCTGCTCAGCCGCCTCTCCGTGCGTACCCCGGTACCATCGGGCACTATGCTCATCGACTCCCCCTGGCGGCAGACCACCTCCCGCCGGCTACCGTCCAGGCTGGTCAGGAGGCTTTCCTTGAGCGGGCCGGCAGCGCGGTTGACGATGTGCATGGTCTGCATCACATCGCCATGATTGAACACGAACACGCCCTCGTAAGGCAGACGCCGGGCGCTGTCGGCCACCCTCTGCAACCAGAGGGCGGCTTCCTGATTCGGCAGGGGGTCCGAGGCCAGTGCGCTGGCCGTGATGACAGGCGTGGCAAGACCGGTCAGCCAGCGAACCGCACGACTCATCGACCATTCTCCATTCCGACCAGGGTGACCTGACTGAAGCGCATCTCTGGCTGGGCGACCACACCCTGAGAGAAGTCCTGATGCGCATCCAGGTAGGGCATGACATGGCTGGCCTGGATCATGACGGCCTCGGGCTGGGCAGCCATCTGGGCAGGGGCGGTGTGCTGGGGCAGCGCGGTCCAGACCGTCCAGGTGACGGCCGCCACGGCGGCAGCGGCGGCGGCCCAGGCGAGTGGGCGCGCATATCGTCGGCTTAGCCGTTCCCGTTTCATGGGCGCCAAGAGCGTGGGTTCGGCCGCCAATGCCGTGCGCAGGCGCCGATCGAGGCCGGGTTGCGCCAGGGCCTCACCCCGCAGGGCGTCACCGATGAGGCAGTATTCGGACCATCGCTGCGTCAGCGACTGATCCTGACCGAGACGCTTTAAGGCCCTGTCGCCCTCCGCATCATCGATCTCGCCGTCCAACAGGGCGGATAACCACTCCTGTTCGGTATGCGCGGAATTTGTCTGTTCTTGCTGCAACATGATTACCACCTTTGATCCTCGGAAGTACCCAGTATGGGCCTGAGCTTGGCGGCAATCGCCTCGCGGGCGCGGAAGATGCGTGACCTGACCGTGCCGATCGGGCACCCCATGAAATTTGCAATGTCCTCGTAACTCATGCCCTCGATCTCACGCAGGGTGATGGCCGTGCGCAGCTCCTCGGGCAGGGCCTCCACCGCCTCGGTGACCGCATAGGCGATCTGCTTTGACAGCAGCTGGGCATCGGGCGTGTTGATGTCCGGTGTCGCATGGCGTTCTCCGCCTCCTTCCTCGTCATCACCCACCACATCGCTCACGGTGGGCATGTCGCGGCTGCGCGCGGCCAGGTAGTTCTTGGCCGTGTTCACCGCGATCCGATACAGCCAGGTGTAAAAATCCGCATCGCCGCGAAACTGTGGCAACGCCCGGTAGGCCTTGATGAAGGTTTCCTGGGCGATGTCCTCAACCTCCTCCGGGTCACGGACCATGCGTGACAGAAGGCGGCCGATCTTGCGCCGATATTTCTCCATCAACAGCTCAAAGGCGCGCTTGTCACCGTTCCGCACCCGTTCCACCAGGATCAGGTCGGTACCCCTGTCAGTCATCCCTGAGCATCCTCAAAAGCGTGTCCGCCCCGGCACGCGGGGCTTCCAAATCGACTGCGGGGCTAGTATAACCGGCTTAACCCACCTGGCTGCCCGAATGACCGCCCGAAGTAGGCCTTAGTTCCCATGCCCGCGGGGTCTTCAACCCAGATTTTCCATTAGGAAGCGAGAAGGCGCGTAGCGCATGATCGAGGCAGGTTGCGCGTGACGGTTGCAGGCAGGCTTGAACACCTCGCCTGCGTCATGCGCAAGCTGGCCGATTAGGGGCGAGCGAGGCCCGCGTAAGCCGGGAAGCCGTATGCGGACTTACCCTGCGGGCGTGTGGATCAGTGTCATCGAGGCTTGGGCCGGTCTAATGGAGTCTAGGGTCTATGCAACGCTGCGATGTGCTCATTATCGGCTCTGGGCTGGCCGCCACCACGCTGGCGCTCTCCCTCCCCGATCGGCTCAGGGTGATCATGATCACCAAGAAGGCGCCCACCGAGAGCTCCAGCCACTGGGCCCAGGGTGGCATCGCCGCCGTCTATTCGGACGAGGACAGCCTCGAATCCCACATGCAGGATACCCTGACGGCGGGGGCCGGCCTGTGCAACGACGACACCGTGCGCAGGGTGGTGGAAGAAGCGCCGCGGGCCATAGGCTGGCTGATCTGGCAGGGCGTGCCGTTCGACCGGGAAGGCAACGGCTATCATCTGGGCCGGGAGGGCGGCCACAGCCACCGCCGCATCTTCCACGTCGCCGACGCGACCGGTGCCGCGGTGCAGGACACCCTGCTCAAACGGCTCGCTGCCGCCCCCAACGTCCAGGTGCTGCCATGGCACATCGCCATCGACCTGATCACCGGCCACAAGCTAGGCGTTGATGAACAAAGTGTCTATGGCGCCTACGTCCTGGATATCGCCCGCGGCAGGGTGGAGACCTTCGCCGCCGGCCACACCGTGCTGGCCACGGGTGGCGCCGGCAAGGCCTTCCTCTACACCACCAATCCGGACACAGCCACGGGCGACGGTATCGCAATGGCCTGGCGCGCCGGCTGCCGGGTCGCCAACCTCGAATTCATCCAGTTCCATCCCACCTGTCTTTACCACCCCAAGGCCAAATCCTTCCTCATCACCGAGGCCATGCGCGGCGAAGGGGCGGTGCTCAGGCTGCCGGATGGCACCCGTTTCATGCCCGAGCACGACGAGCGCGCTGAGCTCGCCCCGCGCGACGTCGTCGCCCGCGCCATCGACTTCGAGATGAAAAAACGCGGCCTGGACTGCGTCTATCTCGACATCACCCACCTGCCCGCTAGGCAGATCATCAGCCACTTTCCCACCATCTATGCGCGTTGCAAAGAGCTGGGCATCGACATCACCACCGAATGGATCCCGGTGGCGCCGGCCGCGCACTACACCTGCGGCGGCGTCATCGTCGACCGCGACGGGCGCACGCAGCTCGATCACCTCTATGCGATCGGCGAGGTCAGCCACACCGGTTTGCACGGCGCCAACCGGCTGGCCAGCAATTCCCTGCTGGAATGTCTCGTCTATGGCCGCGCGGCCGCGGCCGCCATCGCAAAGGCCGACCCCGCCCCGCAGCGGGCACTGCCCGCCTGGGACGAAAGCCGCGTAACCGATGCCGACGAGGAGATCGTCATCGCCCACAACTGGCATGAACTGCGCCGCTTCATGTGGGACTACGTCGGCATCGTGCGCACCAGCAAGCGCCTGGAGCGCGCCACCCATCGCATCCGGCTCCTCACCGAGGAGATCCACGAGTACTACAGCAACTTCCGCGTCACCAACGACTTGCTGGAACTGAGGAACCTAGTGCTCACCGCCGAGCTCATCGTGCGCTGCGCCCAAAGCCGCAAGGAAAGCCGGGGGCTGCACTACTCGCGCGACTACCCGGGCCTGCTGCCCGAGGCGCGGGATACTGTACTGAGTCCGGGAGGGTGAGGGGGCAGTGAATCTCGCGCTCCCCCGTTCGCCGCTTACCCCTTCCGTTGCGCCCGCCCTGCCAGGAAGTGCACCAGCAGTGGCACCGGCCGGCCGGTGCTGCCTTTTTCCTTGCCGCTCTTCCAGGCGGTGCCGGCGATGTCGAGGTGGGCCCAGGCGTATTTCTTGGTGAAGCGGGCGAGGAAGCAGGCTGCGGTGATGGTGCCGGCTGGGCGTCCGCCGATGTTGGCCATGTCGGCGAAGTTGCTCTTGAGCTGTTCCTGGTAGTCGTCCCACAGGGGTAGTTGCCAGCAGCGGTCGTAGGCCGTCTCGCCGGCGTGCAGGAGTTCGCGCGCCAGTCCCTCGTCGTTGGCCATGAGGCCGCTGGCCACATGGCCTAGGGCGATGACGCAGGCGCCGGTCAAGGTGGCGATGTCCACCACCGCCGCCGGCTTAAAGCGCTCGGCATAGGTGAGCGCGTCGCACAGGATGAGGCGCCCTTCCGCGTCGGTATTGAGGATTTCGATGGTCTGCCCGGACATGGAGGTGACGATGTCGCCCGGCTTGTTGGCGCGCCCGCTGGGCAGGTTCTCGCAGGCGGGGATGAGACCGACGACGTTGAGCGGCAGGCCCAGCATGGCCGCCGCCTTCATCGCCCCCAGCACGGAGGCCGCACCGCTCATGTCGTATTTCATCTCGTCCATGTCGGCGCCGGGTTTGAGCGAGATACCGCCGGAGTCGAAGGTAATGCCCTTGCCCACCAGCACCACCGGCTTGTCCTCCTTGCCGCCGCCCTTGTGCTGCAGGATGATGAATTTCGGCGGCTCGTCCGAGCCCTTAGCCACGGAGAGCAGCGAGCCCATGCCCAGCTTCTCCATGTCCTCCCGCTCCAGCACCTGCACCTCGAGACCGTGCTCCTTGGCCAGCAGCCGGCTTTGCTCGGCGAGGTAGCCAGGGGTGCAGACGTTGGCGGGCAGGTTGCCCAGATCCTTGGCAAGCTTCATGCCGGCGGCGATGGCCAGGCCGCGCGCGGCCGCGGCCTCGCCCTGGGGCAGGAGGCCGCGTCGGGAGACGGCCAGGATCAGCTTGCGTAGCGGACGGCGCGGCTCGCCCTCAAGCTTGTTCTTCATCTGATCGAAGCGGTACTGGGCCTCCATCGCCACTATAACGGCCTGTTCCACGCGCCAGGGCTGATCGTGCCGCCGCACGGCCTCCTCGGTCAGGTACAGAGCCGCTTCCGTGGCACCGGTCTCATCCAGGGCCTTGACTGCCGCGCGCACGGCGTCGCGATACTGCTTCTCGCGAAATTCCCGCTTCTTGCCCAGACCGACCAGCAGCACGCGGTCGCTAAGGGTTTGGGGCACATGGTATAGCAGCAGCGTGCTGCCCGCCTTGCCGTCCATGTCGCCGCGGCGGAGGATCTCGCTCAGATAACCGCCGGAGGCCTGGTCGATGATCTGGGCCGGGGCGGAAAGCTGCCTGGTTTCATACACGCCGACCACGACACAGGCTACGCGCTGCTTCTCGGGACTACCGCTTTTTATGCTAAATTCCATTCGAGGCTCCCAGCATAGTGCGGAAAACTTTCGTTTTCCCAGGTTGACCGTCCGATCACGCCGAAATTCATTATTTCCAGCAATTAAGCCGAAGTCAAAGTGCGCCTCTTCAACTCCGCCCTGATCCGCGAGATGAGCAGCGTGGGCGGGGTTGCCCTGTTGTCGCTCACCGGTATCGTGCTCGTCACGCTGCTGGTGCGTATCCTGGGCCGGGCGGCCGTGGGCAGGATCGACAACGATGCGGTGTTTCCCTTCATCGGCTTTAGCATGCTCAACCTGCTGCCGGTGCTGTTCTCCCTGGCGCTGTTTCTCGCCGTTTTTCTCACCCTAAGCCGTCTGTGGCAGGACAGCGAGATGGTCGTCTGGCAGGGGGCGGGCCTCGGCCCCCTGGCTTGGCTTTCGCCCGTGCTACGTTTCGCACTGCCGATTACCCTGTTGATCGCCATGCTAAGCCTCCTCGTCATCCCGTGGGCAGCCCAGAAGCGCAGCGACTTCGAGCGCGTGCTCTCGAGCCGAAACGAGGCCTCGGTCATCAGTGCGGGGGTGTTTGCAGAGGCCGGGGGGGGTAAGCGGGTGTTCTTCGTCGAGTCCATCGACACCCGCAGCGGGCGGGTGCGCAATATCTTCATCCGCTCCGTGCAAAGCGGGCGTGACGGCGTCATCGTCGCCCAGGACGGCCACGTCGAGGTGATGGAAAACGGCGACCACTTCTTGGTCCTCAATAAGGGACGTCGCTATGAGGGCAGTCCCGGCGCGGCTGATTACCACATGATGGAGTTCGATCGCTATGCGGTCCGGCTAGACACCACTACCGTCGAGAAACAGGCCCGAACGCCCCGCACGACCAGCACGGCCGATCTCCTGCGCGATCCTAACCCGGCCAATCTGGCCGAATGGGCCTGGCGCTTAAGTCACCCCATCAGCGCCCTGCTGCTGGCGGTGTTCGCCGTGCCCGCAAGCCACATGAATCCGCGCGCCGGCCGCTCCCTGAACGTGATCTTCGCCCTCCTGGTCTACACGGTCTACAGCAATCTGATCGGCCTGTCCGAGGCCTGGATCAATCAGCAGAAGCTCTCGGTCACCACCAGCATGCTGCTGGTGCACGGTTCCATGGCCGTGCTGGTCATCTGGCTCTATTGGCGCCAGCTGTGCGGCATCTCCAGGGGACTTGCTTGAGCATCCTCGCACGCTACCTGGCGCGGGAGATCCTAGGCTCCATTCTGGTTGCCCTCGCCGCCTTGCTCATGCTGTTCGCGTTTTTCGATTTCATCAACGAGGTGACCTCCATCGGGCCCAGCTACACGCTGTCCGTCGCTCTGCTTTACATCCTGTTGATGATGCCCACCCGCGTCCTGGAAGTGCTGCCTGCTGCCACCGTCGCCGGCGCCTTGTTCTCCTTCGCCCGCCTGTCTGGCAGCTCCGAATTCACTGTGATGCGGGCATCGGGCCTGTCGGTGGGCCGTCTGGCAGGCTACATGACCCTGCTCGGGCTATTCCTTGCCACGCTGTCTCATGCCTTGGGCGAGTATGTCATCCCGCATACGGAACGCACCGCCCACCAGCTCAAGACCCGCGCTACGACCGGCGTGGTCGCGCAGCAGTTCCATACCGGCCTGTGGGCCAAGGACGGTGCGAGCTTCATCAACATCCTGGAGATGCTGCCGGATGCCAGCCTGCGCAACATGCGGGTCTACATCTTCGATGAGCACTTCCGGCTTACCACCATACGGCACGCTGAGCAGGCTAAGTGGGACGCGGACGGGAGCTGGCGCCTTATGAATGTGGCGCAGACCCGCATCAGCCCACAAGGCACCCAGACCGAACATCTGCCGACGATGCAATGGCGCTCGGACCTGAACCCCGATCTGCTCGCGGTGCTGATGATCCCCCCCGAACGCATGTCCATTCAGGCCCTGCGCACCTACATCGAACATCTGCGGGAAAACAAACAGAAGACCACCCGTTACGAGATCGCCCTCTGGAGCAAGCTGTCCTTCACCCTAGCCTCGCCGGTCCTGCTGCTGCTGGCCCTACCCTTTGCCTACGCGCCACCGCGCTCTAGCCACGTCGGCGGCAGGGTGCTAATCGGCCTACTCATCGGCCTGGGCTTTCATCTCTTCAACCGGCTGGCGGGCCACCTGGGCCTGCTCTACGACTGGCCGCCGGCGGCAAGCGCCCTATCCGCCCTGGTCGTCTTCAGTCTGGGGGCGGGCCTCGCCCTGTGGCGGGTCGAACGCAGGTGAATGCACCAGGCGAGTACCCGCTAGCTAGACCCCGACTAAGCCGAGCTAAAAGACCTCACACAACAGCCTGGAGCAGGGCTGCGGCAAGACTTGGAGCAAAGGGGCCACCGGAAAGCTGGCCACGATGGCCAAGGCCGTCAGCAGGAGGGCCTCATAGACCAGGCTGGCCAATTTGCGTGCAAGACCTAGGGCCGGCTGGGCCTGCATCGGAGCCCCGTATACCCTGCACTAAGCCGCACGTCTGGCAGCCGATCCCAGATCGCGGCGAGCGGCATGAGCGCCTGCCGCTAGACGGCATCGAGCTCGCCACACCGGGGTACCGCCGCTAAAGTCTGTCCCAAGATGCACACCGATGAGACGCGTGATTGCAACGCCGTTACGGCGGGCATATAATGCAAAGTTCCGAATAAACATAGGCTAGAGCCTGACATGTACGCGGTCATCAAAACCGGGGGTAAGCAATACAAGGTCGCCGTCGGCGGCAAGCTTAAGGTGGAGAGCCTGCCCGTCGAAGTGGGCAGCGAAGTGGAAATCAAGGACGTCCTGTTGGTTGCCGACGGTGACAATGTCACCGT
>DAITOH010000059.1:0-5251 GCA_036834225.1 Thiobacillaceae bacterium
GGGGACGAGCGCAGCGAGGCTGGGGGTGGTTTCGTCATGGGCCCAGCCTTCCATGCGGTATTCAGCCGAGCGGCCGTGCGCCTGCAGTCCTTCGCCATAGGCCAGGGCGGCCGCGAGCTCGCCTAAGGTGCGCGCACCGACCGGCGAGACCTTAATCAGGCTGGAGCGCTTTTGGAAATCGTACACGCCCAACGGCGAGGAGAAGCGGGCGGTGCGCGAGGTGGGCAGGACATGGTTGGGGCCGGCGCAATAGTCGCCTAAGGCCTCGCAGGTGTTGCGCCCCATGAAGATGGCGCCGGCGTGACGGATGCGGGGGAGCAAGGCCTGCGGATCCTCAACCGAGAGCTCCAGATGTTCCGGGGCAATGCGATTGGCGATGTCTGCCGCCTCCTCCAGATCGCGGCAGAGCACGAGACCGCCACGTTTAGAGAGGGACTGCGCGATCACCGCCTGGCGCGGCATGGTGGGCAGCAGACGGTTGATGCTGGCCTCGACCGCGTCCAAGAAGGCGGCATCCGGCGTGATCAGGATGGACTGCGCGAGCTCGTCGTGCTCGGCCTGGGAGAAGAGGTCCATGGCGATCCAGTCGGGCGGCGTGCGGCCGTCGCAGATCACCAGGATCTCAGATGGGCCGGCGATCATGTCGATGCCGACTATGCCGTAGACCTGGCGCTTGGCCTCGGCCACATAGGCATTACCGGGGCCGACGATCTTGTCGACCCGGGGCACGGTCTCGGTGCCATAGGCGAGGGCTGCCACCGCCTGGGCGCCGCCGATGGTGAACACGCGGTCGACCCCAGCGATGGCCGCGGCGGCGAGCACGAGGTCGTTTTGTACGCCGTCTGGCGTGGGTACCACCATGATCAGTTCCTTGACCCCGGCCACCTTGGCCGGGATGGCGTTCATCAGTACCGACGACGGATAGGCTGCCTTGCCCCCCGGGACGTAGAGGCCGACGCGGTCGAGGGGGGTGACCTGCTGGCCGAGCAAGGTGCCGTCTGCCTCGGTGTAGGTCCAGGACTGCGTGAGCTGTCTTTCGTGATAGAGGCGGATGCGCTCTGCGGCCTGCACGAGCGCGCGCTCTAGCCGCAGGGGCAGCGCCTGCCGCGCCTGGTTAAGGCGCGCCGGCGAGAGCTCCAGCGCGGCCACGCTCGGTGCGTGCAGGCGGTCGAAGCGGGCCGTCAATTCGAGTACGGCGGCGTCACCACGACTGCGCACCGCCGCCAGGATGTCCTGCACGGCGGACTGCACGGCCGTATCCGTCGCATCGGAGAGGGCCAGCAGACGGTCAAGCTGCCGGTAGAAATCGCCCGCGGCGGTATCAAGGCGGGTGATCTTGAGAGAGGCGCTCATGGCGGATGTGACGGACTTGAAGGCCGGATTATGCATTATATGCCGATCGGCGGATTTCAGCCCGCCGCCCGACGGAAGGCTTCGACGATGGGCTGCAGACTGGCGTGTTTGAGCTTGAGCGAGGCCTGGTTAACCACCAGACGTGAACTGATCTGAGCGATCTCTTCGACGGCGACGAGATTGTTGGCCTTCAATGTTCCGCCGGTCGAGACCAGATCCACGATCACATCCGCTAACCCCACCAAGGGGGCGAGTTCTATCGAGCCGTAGAGCTTGATTAAATCCACGTGCACGCCCTTGGCGGCAAAGAACAGGCGGGCGGTCTGCACGTACTTGGTCGCCACCCGCAGCCGCGCCCCCCGACGCACGGCCGCCGCATAGTCGAAACCCAGCGGCGCGGCCACCATCATGCGGCAGCGGGCGATATTCAGGTCCACTGGCTGATACAGGCCCTCACCGCCGTGCTCCATGAGCACGTCTTTGCCTGCCACCCCAAGGTCGGCCGCCCCATGCTGCACGTAGGTTGGCACGTCGCTGGCGCGGACGATGATCACGCGCACGTCCGGACGGTTGGTCTCGATGATGAGCTTGCGCGAGGACTTGGGGTCCTCCTGAGGAGTGATGCCCGCGGCCGTAAGCAGGGGAAGGGTCTCCTCGAAGATGCGCCCTTTGGACAGGGCGAGGGTGATGCTCATGCCTTTACCCGTTTGATGACGGCACCCAAGGCGGCGAGTTTTTCCTCCAGCCGCTCGTAGCCCCGATCCAGGTGGTAGATCCGGTCCACCGTGGTCTCGCCCTCCGCCACTAAGCCGGCGATCACCAGACTGGCCGAGGCTCTGAGGTCGGTGGCCATGACCGTGGCACCGGTGAGCCGCTCCACGCCGTTCACCACGGCGGTATTGCCATCGATACGGATATCGGCGCCCAGGCGGGTGAGCTCGACGGCGTGCATGAAGCGGTTTTCGAATATGGTCTCGCGGATCACCGCGGTGCCCTCCGCCACGGTGTTGATGGCCATGAACTGGGCCTGCATGTCGGTCGGAAAGGCCGGGTAGGGTGCGGTGCGGATGGACACCGCTTTCAGGCGCTGCGGGGCCTTCAGGCGGATGGCCTCGTGCCGGGGCGATTTCTCGCTCTGGATCTCGCAGCCGGCATCCATCAGCTTGTCCACCACGGCATCAAGGTAGCTCGATGACGTGCCGGTCAGGCGGATATCACCGCCGGTGACGGCCGCTGCGCACAGATAGGTGCCGGTCTCGATACGGTCGGGCATGATGCGGTGGGTAGCGCCATGCAGACGCTCCACACCCTGGATACGGATCACGTCGGTGCCAGCGCCGCTTATGCGCGCGCCCATGGCGTTAAGGCACCGGGCTAGGTCCACTACCTCCGGTTCGCGTGCGGCATTCTCGATCACCGTCTCGCCCTCGGCTAAGCAGGCGGCCATCATCAGGTTTTCCGTGCCGGTGACGGTGACCACGTCGGTGAAGATGCGCGCCCCCTTAAGCCGGGTCGCGGCGGCGATGATATAACCATGGTCGACCGTCACCTCCGCGCCCATGGCGGTCAAGCCCTTGATGTGTTGCTCCACCGGGCGCGCGCCGATGGCGCAACCGCCCGGCAGGGAGACACGCGCCTCGCCATGGCGTGCCACCAGGGGGCCCAGCACCAGGATGGCCGCGCGCATGGTCTTGACCAGCTCGTAGGGGGCCGTGGGATCGAGCAGACCGCTGGCATCCAGGCTGACCGTGTTGCCGTCGCGCGCCACCTGGACCCCCATCTGCTCGAGCAGCCGCAGCATGGTGCGGATGTCGTTGAGCGCCGGGACGTTGGTCAGGGTGAGGGGGTCGCGGGTGAGCAGGGCGGCGCAGAGGATGGGTAAGGCCGCGTTCTTGGCGCCGGAGATGGCCACTTCGCCCAACAGGCGCCGGCCGCCGGCGATGATAAGTCTATCCATTGCGGCTTGCCCATTCCTCCGGCGTTAAGGTCTGCATGGACAGGGCGTGGATGTCGGCCTTCATGCGCTCGCCGAGGGCCTGGTAGACCCGTTGATGACGGGCCACCGGCAGTTTGCCGCGGAACTCGGCACTGACGATCAAGGCTTCGAAGTGATGGCCGTCTCCGGACACGCGCAGGTGCTCGCAGGGCAGATCGGCACGGATCCAGGTCTCGATCTGTTCGGGGGTTACCATGGGATATTGCTCACTGTGGAGTCAATGTCGCAGTTTATAGCCGCTTTTGAGCAGCAGCAAAGTCAGCAGCGAGAGCATGAGGGCACAGGGCAGCACCACGGCCATACCCGTTAACGGGCTTACGTCGGACTGGCCGAAGAAGCCGTAGCGAAAGCCGTCGATCATGTAAAACACCGGGTTCCAGTGCGAAACCGTCTGCCAGAAGGTCGGCAAGGAGTGGATGGAGTAGAACACCCCAGACAGGAAGGTCAGCGGCAGGATGAGGAAGTTCTGTATGCCGGCCAGGTGATCGAACTTCTCCGCCCATATGCCGGCGATGATGCCAATGCAGCCGAACACCGCGCTAGCCGATAAGGCAAAGGCCAGGATCCAGACCGGGTGCGCTAGCGGCAGGTCGGTGAAGACGAGCCCGACCAAGCCCACGCCCAGGCCCACGATCAGCCCGCGTGCTATGGATGCGAGCAGATAAGCGAGAAAGAATTCGCCGTATGACAGGGGGGACAGCAGGACGAAGACGATATTGCCGGCGATCTTCGACTGGATCAGACTGGAGGACGCGTTGGCGAATGCATTCTGCAGTATGGACATCATGATTAGCCCCGGCATCAGGAAGGCGGTATAGGACACACCGGGGTAGACCTGCACGTGCGCCTCGAGCACATGCGAGAAGATCAGCAGGTAGAGCAGCGCGGTGAGGATGGGGGCCGCCACGGTCTGCAGCATGACCTTCCAGAAACGCAACAACTCCTTGTGCAACAAGGTGAGAAAACCGAGCATGCCGCCCCTCGTCTTCATGACTGCTGCCGCATCACCCGGAGAAAGACGTCCTCCAGGTTGGCCTGGGTGATGTTGAGTTCCTTAACCTGGATGCCTTCGCGACGCAAGGCTGCCAGCATGGCCTCCAGCTCAGTGTAGTCCGGCAGGGCGAGGCAGAAACGATCGGCCGCACAGCCGATCAGCCAGCCCTGCAGGGCATCGGGCAGCTTTGGGGGGCTGAGCCTAAGTTCCAGACGTCGTTCACTGCTAGCACCGAGCAGATTAGCCGTGCGGTCTAAGGCGACGATGCGCCCGTCCTTTAGCATGGCCACCCGCTCGCACAGGGCCTCGGCCTCCTCCAGGTAGTGGGTGGTAAGCAAGATGGTGTGGCCCTCCCGGTTCAGTTGCTGGATGAAGGCCCACAGACTCTGACGCAGCTCGACGTCGACGCCGGCGGTGGGTTCGTCCAGGACGATCACCGGTGGCCGGTGCACCAGCGCCTGAGCCACCAGCACCCGCCGTTTCATGCCGCCCGAGAGCCGGCGCATGTTGGTGTCGGCCTTGTCGCTGAGACCAAGGTGGTGCAGCAGTTCATCTATCCAGGCGTCAGGGCGTCGCAGACCGTAATAGCCTGCCTGGATGCGCAGCGTCTCGCGCACGGTGAAAAAAGGGTCGAACACCAGTTCCTGCGGCACCACCCCAAGGCGACGCCGGGCCTCCCGATAGCCGGCCACCACGTCGTAGCCCATCACCTCGGCCTGCCCGGCCGTCGCGCGGACCAAACCGGCCAGGATGCTAATGAAAGTGGTCTTACCCGCACCGTTGGGGCCGAGCAGGGCGAAAAACTCGCCTTCCTCCACCTCGAGATCGACACCGCTCAGGGCGTAAACCGTTTTGTAGCGCTTCTCCAGTCCGCGCGCACGGATGGCGGCGGCCATGTCAGTTGCTCC
>DAITOH010000059.1:5351-8401 GCA_036834225.1 Thiobacillaceae bacterium
CACGCCGTAGAGGTTGGCTAGACTCATCAAGCTGTCGGGGACGTTGCGAAACTCGATCGTGCGTCCGGCTGCCAGGGCGCGCCGTCGCCAGGCGAGCATTAGGCTCAGGGCGGAGGAGTCGACCTTGCCGGTATGGGCAAAATCCACCACCCGGGCCCCCTTGGCGATCTCGTCGCTGCCTTGCGTCAACAGGCGTGAGGCATGCTCGAGCGTCAGATCGCCATCCAGCAGCAGCGTCTGGCCTTCCCTGCGCATGCCGTGTCGTGATCAGTTGCTGGTGGTTTGGTTGCGCCGCGCCAGCGCGGCGATGAGCCCGTCTATCCCGCCTTTGCGCACCTCCGAGTTGAAGGAGTTGCGGTAGACGGTGACCAGACTGACGTTGTCGACCAGCACGTCATAGACCTTCCAGCCCCCGGCCTGCTTCTCCATGCGGTAATCGATGGTGATGGGCGGCGCGCCGGGCTTGCTGACTTCTGTGCTGACGGTCACGTCCTCGTCCCCCGGGCGCATGCGCAGGGGTTTGAAGTCGATCCTGTAGTCGGCCACGCTGGACAGCGACGCGGCATAGGTGCGTACCAGCAGGGTACGGAACTCGTCGGTGAGCCGCTGCTGCTGCTCGGGCGTGGCCATGACCCAGTTCCTGGCCACCGCCAGTTGGGTCATCCGGCGGAAGTCGAAATGGGGCAGGACCTTGGCCTCCACCAGGTCGTAGATCCGCTTCATATTGCCGGCCCTGATTTCCCGGTCCCGCTTGACGATCTCGATGACCTCATTGGTCGTGTTGCGCGCCAGCACGTCCGGCGCCAGCACTTGCGCCACTGCGCTGCCCATGCCTCCAAGGACGAGACAGCACAGACCCATTCGTAGGAAATTCCACATCGCTCTTCCAGTCGTCAGGTTGTCAGCCTAGTGCAACAATCTCGCGCCTTGACCGCTGCCCAGTCAAGGGGCTGATCCTTCTTCGGGCGCCCTGACACCCCCCTCCTCGGCCTTGCTAAAGAGGAGTTGGCCGATGAGATTCTCCAGGATCACCGCCCCCTGGGTGATTCTGAGGGTGTCGCCATTGGACAACATCTTGCTGGACCCGCCGGCCTCCAGGGCGACGTATTGTTCTCCGAGCAGTCCCGAGGTCATGATGGCGGCACTGCTGTCATTCGGGAACCGATACTGGTTGCCCAACTGCATGCTCACGATGGCCTCGTAGGTTGTGTTGTCGAAGCGGATGTCGACCACCCGGCCCACCACCACGCCGGCACTTTTCACCGGCGCGCCGATCTTGAGCCCGCCGATGTTTTCGAACGACGCCTGCACGGTGTAGGTCTTGGCGGTTTCGAAGGCGCTAAAGCTCCCCACCCTCAGGGCCAGGAACAGGAGCGCGCCCAAGCCGGCGGCGACGAACACGCCGACCCAGAGATCCAAAGTCGTTTTCTTCATGGACATGTCAGCTGGCTCCACGGAACATGAAAGAGGTCAGGACGAAGTCCCAGGCCAGGATGGCCAGGCTGGAACTCACCACGGTGCGGGTGGTGGCGCGGGAGACCCCCTCGGCGGTCGGGGGTGCATCGTAACCCTCGTACAGCGCGATGACGGTGACCACGACGCCGAACACCACGCTCTTGATCACGCCGTTGAGGATGTCTTCGCGAAAATCCACCGCGGCCTGCATCTGGGACCAGAAGGCACCTTCGTCCACACCGATGAGGACCACGCCCACGAGGTAGCCGCCGAAGACGCCCATGGCGGAGAACAGCGCCGCCAAAAGTGGCATGGAGATCACGCCGCCCCAAAACCGCGGCGCCACTACACGGGCGATGGGGTTCACAGCCATCATCTCGAGGGCCGAGATTTGTTCTGTGGCCTTCATGAGTCCGATCTCGGCGGTCATGGCCGATCCGGCACGACTGGCGAAGAGCAGCGCCGCCACCACGGGCCCCAGTTCCCGCACCAGCGACAGGGCCACCAGGATGCCGAGGGCCTCCTCCGAGCCGTAGGTTTGCAGGGTCTCGTACCCCTGTAGACCCAGCACCATGCCGACGAACAGGCCCGAGACGAGGATGATGATCAGCGACAGCACGCCGGCGGAGAAGATCTCCTTGATCACCAGGTGCGGACGCTTAAAGCAGGTGCCGGAGTAGAGCAGGGTCAGAAAGAAGAACCGGGTCGCCAGTCCAAGACGCCAGACGGAGTTGATCACCCACCCGCCCATGCGGCGCAAGATAGCGCTGACTCGCTCAAGCATGGCCGAACCCCAATTCCTCGGCGTAGGGTGGGGCCGGATGGTGGAACGGCACCGGCCCGTCCTCCTCGCCATGCACGAACTGGTGCACGTAGGGCAGGTCGGATGCGCGGATATCCTGCGCGGTGCCCTGGGCCACGATGACCCCTTCGGAGATGAAATAGACGTAGTCGACGATCTTGAGGGACTCCTGCACGTCGTGCGTCACCACGAGGGAGGTCAGGCCCAGGGTATCCGTGAGGCGGCGGATGAGGTCGCCGACCACCCCCAGCGAGATCGGATCTAGACCGGCAAAGGGTTCGTCGTACATGACGAGCATGGGGTCTAGGGCAATGGCGCGCGCCAGCGCCACCCGCCGGGCCATGCCGCCGGACAGTTCCGCTGGCATGAGATCCTGGGCGCCGCGCAGGCCGACGGCGTTGAGCTTCATCAGCACCAGATCGCGGATCATCTCCTCCGGCAGATCGGTGTGTTCGCGCAGCTGGAAGGCCACGTTGTCGAACACTGACATGTCCGTGAACAGGGCGCCGAACTGAAACAGCATGCCCATCCGCCGTCTGAGCCGATACAACGCCTGAAAGTCGAGCTCGCCGACGGACTGGCCGTCGACCATCACCTTTCCGAGGGTGGGCTTGAGCTGTCCGCCGATGAGCCGCATCAGCGTGGTCTTGCCGCAGCCGGAGTTGCCCATGATGGCAACCAGCTGACCACGCCTGGCGGTCAGGTTGATGCCTTTTAGCACCAGGCGATCGGCATAGGCAAAGGAGAGATCACGAATTTCGACGAGGTTGTCGGACACGGGGGAGGGGGACAG
>DAITOH010000060.1:0-8161 GCA_036834225.1 Thiobacillaceae bacterium
GTGCTTCAAGACGGGCCTCCACCTCGGCGGGCAGTCGGATTGCAAGCATGTTTCGCCTCCTGCTCTAAAAATGATATACAAGTATATCACAATCGCACTTGCATAGGCTCGTCTCGGAAACGATATTTGCTCAAAATGTGTGCAACTGTCCGTCGTCATCGATTCCCGAAGCATTTCTGTCTGCATGATCCCCGGCCGTGCAGAGGTTCTTTAGCAGGGTTTTCGCACCGATGGATTCAGACCCGCGTGGGGTGGCCCGGTCGATCGCTGCAGCCTCGACTGCTGTCGGTAACGCCCTGGTAGGCGGTATAGTATGTGCCTTGCCGGCACCGCCGAACCTATGCTAGAGCCCGACCGTCTGATCTCGCCCGCCCCCGCCTCGCGTGAGGAGGAGGTCTTCGAGCGGGCGCTGCGCCCGCAGCGGTTGTCGGAGTATGTCGGCCAGGCGCGGGTGCGCGAGCAGTTGGAGATCTTCATCACCGCCGCGCGCAAGCGTGGCGAGGCACTGGACCACGTGCTGCTGTTCGGACCGCCCGGGTTGGGCAAGACCACGCTGGCGCACATCATCGCCAAGGAGATGGGGGTGGGCCTGCGCGTGACCTCGGGGCCGGTGCTGGAGCGGGCAGGGGATCTCGCGGCGTTGCTGACCAACCTGGAGCCCAACGACGTCCTGTTCATCGACGAGATCCACCGGCTTTCACCGGCGGTGGAGGAGATCCTCTATCCCGCCCTGGAGGACTTCCAGCTCGACATCATGATCGGTGAGGGACCGGCGGCGCGCTCCGTGAAGCTAGATCTGCCGCCCTTCACCTTAGTCGGCGCCACCACGCGCGCCGGCATGCTCACGAACCCGCTGCGCGACCGCTTCGGCATCATCGCCCGCCTCGAGTTCTACACCGCCGAGGAGCTGACGCACATCGTCAACCGCTCGGCGCGGTTGCTCAATATCGGCATCTCGTCCGAGGGGGCCTTGGAGATCGCGCGGCGTTCGCGCGGCACGCCGCGCATCGCCAACCGGCTGCTCAGACGGGTGCGGGACTACGCCGAGGTCCGGTCCGAGGGCCGCATCGATGCCGGTGTGGCGGATCTCGCCCTGAAGATGCTGGAGGTAGATGCCGCCGGCCTGGACGTAATGGATCGCAAGCTGCTGGGGGCGATCCTGGAGAAATTCGCCGGCGGGCCGGTAGGTCTGGAGAACCTGGCGGCGGCCATCGGCGAGGCGGCGGATACCATCGAGGACGTGTTGGAGCCCTATCTGATCCAGCAAGGCTACTTGGCCCGCACGCCGCGCGGTCGGGTGGCGGCACCGCTCGCCTACCAGCATTTCGGGCTCGCCACGCCGGCCCGTCTGCAGAACAAGGACCTGTTCGAGTGAGACGCAGGCCCTGGTCGGCGCCAACCCGGTCGGTGGCGCGGCCGCCTGCCGAACGCTAGCCTGCGGTTGGAAAACGCCGTCTACCACTGCATGGATCGAATGAACGAAGCCTTTGTCTGGCCGGTGCGAGTCTATTGGGAAGACACCGACGCCGGCGGCGTGGTCTATTACGCCAACTACCTGCGCTTCCTGGAGCGTGCCCGCTCGGAATGGCTGCGCGCCCTGGGCGTGGAGCAGACCGAGCTGGCGGCGCGCGACGGGCTAGTGTTTGTGGTGCGTCACATCGCCGTGGACTTCCTGCGGCCGGCACGATTTGACGACCTGCTTGCGATCCACAGCCGCTTGCTGGAACTGGGCGGAGCCAGCCTCACGCTGGAGCAGGCGGTGGTGCGCGCCGGGGCGGTGTTGCTGACGGCGCGGGTCAGGATCGCCTGCGTGCGGAACGCGGACTTCAGGCCGGCTAGAATTCCACCACACATCATCAAACGCCTGCTGCCCTGACCCTCATGGACCTGTCCGTCGATCAAGACCTCTCCCTGCTTGCCTTGGTGCTGTCCGCCAGCTGGGTGGTGAAGGGAGTAATGCTGCTTCTGCTGGTGGCGTCGCTTGCCTCGTGGTGGATCATCTTCCTCAAGTACTTCCTGCTCAGGCGCGAGCAGCACCGCACCGACGTCTTCGAACGGGAGTTCTGGGGCGGCGGCGACGTGCGCGCCCTGCACAGGAAGATCAGCGAAAGCCCGGACAAGTCGGGCATCGAGGAGGTCTTCCGCATGGGGCATGCCTCCTTCAGCAACCTGGCCGCACAGGCCAAGGTCAATCCGCAGCACGTGATAGACTACACCCGGCGGGCGATGCGGGCGGCCTACCAGCGTGAATTGGATGCCTTGGAGTCGTATCTGCCCTTTCTCGCCACGGTGGGTTCGGTATCGCCCTATGTCGGCCTGTTCGGCACCGTCTGGGGTATCATGAACTCCTTCCGCGGGTTGGCGAGTGTCTCCCAGGCCACCCTGGCCCATGTCGCACCGGGCATCGCCGAGGCTCTCATCGCCACGGCCATCGGCCTGTTCGCGGCCATCCCGGCGGTGGTTGCCTACAACCGCTTCACCCACGACATCGATCGGCTGGCGAACCGGCTGGACGTGTTCATCGAGGAATACTCCATCTTGCTGCAGAACCAGGTCATCCGTACCTAGCTAGCAGGCAGATCATGGCAGGTCGCCGGTCACGCAAAGCCATCAATCAGATCAACGTCGTGCCCTACATCGACGTGATGCTGGTGCTGCTGGTCATCTTCATGGTGACTGCCCCCTTCATCAATCCCGGCCAGGTCGAGCTGCCCAGCGTGGGCAAGAGCGGCACGGCGCCCACCGCCCCCCTGGAGGTAATGGTCATGCTCGACGGCACCCTGCTGCTGCGCGACCGGGCAGCGCCGGGTAATGAGGAGGTTCTGACCCGGGAGCAGCTCGTGCAGGCGGTGGCGGATCGGCTCAAGGTGCGCAAGGACCAGCCGGTGGTCATCTCGGCGGACAAGGACGTGCGCTATGAGGCCGTCATGCAGGTCATGGACGCGCTGCAAAGGGCCGGGGCGCCGCGCGTCGGCCTCCTGGTCAAGCCGGGGGCGTCATGATCCATCCCTCCGGCGGCCAGTATTTCTGGGCTGGCGCCATGGCCGTGCTGGTGCATGGGCTGTTCCTCCTCGGTCTGGTGTTCAGCGTGACCTGGCGCAGCCTGCCGGAATTGCCGGTCTATGCCGACCTGTGGGCGGAATTGCCGCCCCTGCCCGAGCCCGTTGCGCCGCCGCCCGCCTTGCCGGTGGAGCCGGTCGCGCCACCTAAACCGCTGCCGGCGCCCCCGGCCGCCGAGCCCAAGGCAGAGATCGAACTTAAGGCCAGGAAGGAGGAGGAACGTCGCCGCCTGGAGGCCGAAAAACGGGAACAGGCCCAGAGGGAACAGGTGCGCATCGAGGCCGAGCGACGCCGCGAGCAGGAGGCCGCGCGCCAGCAACGCGAGCGACAGGAGGCCGAACGTCAGCGCCAGGAGGAGCAGGCGCGCCGACAAGAGGAGGCGCGACGCGTAGCCCAGGAACGTGCCCGTCGGGAACTGGACGAGGAGTTGGCGCGTCACCTGCAGGAGGATCTGGCCGGTGAGGCCCGCCTACTGCAGCGCGGCGCTCGCAGCCAGGCCGAGGTCATCGCCCGCCTGAAGATGATCGAGGATTACCGCGGCCGTATCCGCAGCAAGATCCAGGGTTACCTGCGCTTGCCGCCTAATCTGGTGGGCAATCCGGAGGTCGTCTACCAGGTGCGCCTGCTCCCGGATGGTGAGGTGCTCAGGCTCACGCTGCTGCGCTCCAGCGGCCAGCCGGCCTACGACCGTCAGGTCGAGCTCGCCATCCTCAGGGCGTCGCCGCTGCCGCTGCCGCCCGACCGTGACCTGGCGAGCGCCTTTCGCGAGGAGCTGATCCTGAAATTCCGCCCCTATGAGGAAGAGGGCGCGGGGACCTGATGCCGGCGCCAACCGTACATGGCCGCCCCTGCCGATGAAAGACGTAGTGGATGGCCATGAACGGTCACTCTCCCTTAGCCCCTTTCCCCGCGGGAAAGGGGCGCTTCGAGAGTCGCAGACGCGACTTTCACGATAACGTTCATGCCTGTTGATAAAATCGTGACCATGACCTTGCCAACCTTTTCCCCCCGCGCCTGGCTTTGCGTCCTGCTGTCGCTACTGCTGTACTCAGCCGTCTCGGTCCATGCGGCCATGACCATCGAGATCGTCGGCGGGGTCGCCAAACGCATCCCCGTCGCCCTGGCCCCTTTCGCCATGCCCACGGGCGTGGCCGGCGAGAACCCCGCCGCCGTGATCTCGGCCAACCTGACCCGTAGCGGTTATTTCCAGATCGTCAGCGCCCAGGGGCAGGACAGCTCGCCCACCCGCCCCGAGGAAGTGCGCATGCAGGTGTGGCAGGCCGCGGGGGCGGACGCCCTGCTGATCGGCCAGGTGCTACCCCTGCCGGACGGCCGCCTGGAGGTGCGTTTCTGGCTCTATGACGTGCCGCGACAAAGCGAGCTGGCGGGCCTGAGCCTGACCGTGCCGGCCAGCGGCCTGCGTGCCGCAGCGCACCGCATCTCGGACGTGGTGCACGAGAAACTGCTGGGGGAACCGGGCAACTACAGCGGGCGCATCGCCTACGTCCTCAAGCAGGGCAACTGGTACGAGCTACAGGTGGCCGACGCCGATGGCCAGAACGCGCTCACCGTCGCGCGCTCGCCAGAGCCCATCATCTCGCCGGCCTGGTCGCCGGACGGCACCCGCCTGGCCTATGTGTCCTTCGAGAAGAAAAAGCCCATCGTCTATGTCCAGCGTCTGGCCGACGGCAGCCGCCAGGTGCTGGCCAACTTCCGCGGCTCCAACTCCGCTCCGGCCTGGTCGCCGGACGGCAGCCAGCTCGCCGTGACACTCTCGCGCGACGCGGTCTCGCAGATCTATCTGATCGACGCGGCGGGAGGCGAGCCCAGGCGCATCGCCAGCAGCCCGGGCCTAGACACAGAACCCGTGTTCAGTCCGGACGGCCAGTGGCTCTATTTCACGTCCGACCGGGGCGGTTCGCCGCAGATCTATCGCATGCCGATCGCCGGCGGTCAGGCCCAGCGGGTAACCTTCGAAGGCGGGTATAATGTGTCGCCTGCGATCTCGCCGGACGGCCGCCTGATGACCTTCGTGCACCGGCGCGACGGACGTTTCCACGTCGCGGTGATGGATCTGGCTACACGGCAGATGCAGGTGTTGACCGACACCAGCTTCGACGAGTCGCCCAGTTTTGGGCCCAACGGCAAGAGCATCCTCTACGCCACGCGGGTCAATGGGCGCGGCGTGCTGGCGACGGTGAGCGTCGACGGCCGGGTGCGGCAGCGACTTTCGCAGACCGGCGACCTCAGGGAACCGGCCTGGGCCCCTTGAACATCGGATTCAACGCCAACTCAACAGGAGCGAGTTCATGAGAAGACAGACGATTGTTGCAATGTTGACCTGTTTCCTGCTGGCGGGCTGTGCGGGTACGCAGACTGCGGCCCCCATAGACGAGAGTAGTGGGGCAGCCAGGGTGAGCACGGCCACGCCGGTCACCGGGGCGACTGGGGCGCCAGCGGTCACGACCGCGACGCCGGCTGGCACCACAGCCCCCCTCTCCCCGCCGGTGGTAGAGACGCGTGCCGTACCCACCGCCGCAGCCGCCATCGCCCCCGTGGCCGGTGCCACCCCGGCTATTGCCGCCACACCGGGTGCGCACCGGGATCCTGCCAGCCCGCTGGCGCAGCGGGTGATTTATTTCGAGTTCGATAGCGCGGTCATCGACGACCGTTATCAGCCGATATTGCATGCGCATTCCGCCTACCTAAAAGCGAACCCCGGCTTGAAGGTGATCCTGCAGGGTCACGCCGACGAGCGCGGCAGCCGCGAATACAACCTGGCCTTAGGTCAGCGGCGCGCCGAAAGTGTCCGACAGGCCATGTCCCTCCTGGGGGTGGCAGAAGACCAGATGGAGGCGGTGAGCCTGGGCGAGGAGAAACCGGCGGTGGAGGGCCATGACGAATCTGCATGGAAGATGAACCGCCGCACCGAGATCCACTACGTCAACGATTGAACACGCGCATCATCACCCTGCTGGCCGGCCTACCGAGCCTGGCCAGTGCCACGGCGGCGTGGGCGGTGACGCTCGATGATCTAGCCCTGCGCCAGCACGAGACCCGCCAAGACATACGCGCCCTGGAAGACCGGCTGGGTCATATCGAGGCGCAGCTCAGCAATCATGGCCTGCTTAACCTGCTCAACCAGGTCGCCGAGTTACGGGCCGAACTGGCGCGCCTGCGCGGCCAGCAGGAGGAACAGCAAAACGCCATCGCCCAGACGCAGCGGCGCCAGAAGGAGCTCTACGAGGAGCTAGACAACCGCATCAGGGAACTCGCCAGCCGTCCGGCGACGCCGGCAGTCGCGCCAGAGGCGATCCAGCTTCAGCCGAGCAGGACCCTTTTGGGCGCCGGCCTCGATGCCCGCGGCGAGAGCAGGAGCTATGAAGCCGCCCTGAACCATTTCAGGGCCGGCGATTACAAGGCGGCGGTTAGCGCTTTTCAGGCCTTTCTGGCCGATTATCCGAACAGTGGCCTGGCCAGCAATGCCTATTACTGGCTGGGCTTAGCCCATGCCAGCCTGGGCGATTACAGCAGTGCCGTGCAGTCCTATCAAAAGCTGATCAACGACTTCCCCACCAGCAGCAAAGTGCCGGACGCCATGCTGAGCCTCGCCCGCTCCAGGATCCAGCTGGGTGACACGGCAGCCGCCCAGTCCCTGTTGGATCAGCTGGTGGCCAGGTTTCCGCAAAGCCGGGCCGCCGAGAGCGCGCGCAAACTGCTCACGACGCTGAAGTGACGTCTTCAGGGCCGCGTCTGCGCGTGACCGAGGTCTTCTTTTCCCTGCAGGGGGAGGCCAGTCGTGTCGGGCTGCCCACCGTGTTCATCCGCCTGACCGGGTGCCCGCTGCGCTGCGGCTATTGCGACAGCGAGTACGCATTTAAGGGCGGCACCTGGATGTCTCCGGCGGAGATCGTCACCGAGACACGCAAGTATCCGACCCGGCACGTGACGGTGACCGGCGGTGAACCTTTGGCCCAGCGCGATTGTGCGGCCCTCCTGACACGGCTTTGCGACGCCGGCTACGACGTCAGTCTGGAGACCAGCGGCGCGCTCGACATCGCCGGTGTGGACCCGCGCGTCGCCCGCATCGTCGACATCAAGACGCCCGGCTCAGGGGAGATGGGGCGCACGCTATGGGGCAACCTGGATGCCCTGACGCCGCGCGACGAGGTCAAGTTCGTGCTATGCGATGCGGCCGATTACGCTTGGGCAAGCCAGGTCGTGCGTGAACGCCGGTTGCACGAGCGAGTCGCCATCCTGTTCTCGCCGGTCTGGGGCCGGCTTAAGGCCCGTGACCTGGCCGAATGGATATTGCGCGACGGCCTGCCCGTGCGCATGCAGCTGCAGTTGCACAAGCTGCTCTGGGGTGAGGAGCCCGGGCGATGAGCCGCGCGGTTGTGCTGCTCTCAGGCGGACTGGATTCGGCCACGACACTGGCCCTTGCCCGCAGTCAGGGCCATGCCTGCCATGCCCTGAGCGTGCACTATGGGCAGCGGCATGCGGCCGAGCTAGATGCCGCCCGGGCGGTGGCCCGTCACCTCGGGGCGGCGGAGCACCGTGTGGTCAGCATCGACATGGGCCAGTTCGGCGGCTCGGCCCTCACCGACCCGTGCATCGCCGTGCCCGAGACGGCCGTCGAGGGCGTGCCCGTGACCTATGTGCCGGCCCGCAACACGGTCATGCTGGCCCTCGCCCTGGGTTGGGCCGAGATCCTGGAGGCCGAGGCCCTGTTCATCGGCGTCAACGCGGTGGACTATTCGGGTTATCCCGATTGCCGTCCCGAGTTCATCGCCGCCTTTCAGCATCTGGCCGACGTCGCCACCCGGCGCGCACTGGAGGGCCATCGCCTCAAGATCGAGGCCCCGCTCATCCACATGAGCAAGGCGCAGATCATCCGACTCGGAACGGAGCTGGGTGTGGACTATGCCCTGACCGTGTCCTGCTATCAGGCCGACGCCCAGGGGCGAGCCTGCGGACGCTGCGATGCCTGCCGCTTTCGCCGTCAGGGCTTCCTGGATGCAGGCCTGCCCGATGTCACGCGTTATATGTTAGGGAAGGTCTGCACGACCGTCGCGAGCGGACGGAGCGCAAGGCGCACGGA
>DAITOH010000061.1:0-7969 GCA_036834225.1 Thiobacillaceae bacterium
CCCCCCGAGGGGGGTGGTCAGTTCCTTCGGAACGGCCGTGCGGAACTGACATGGGATCCGTGACGAGGTCCGCGCTTTCCCTGAGTCGGGTCGGATGTTTTGACGAATTAAAGCGTCCTCGGCATGATGCCGTTACAAGCTCCAATTGCTATAGGGCATACCGGGGTGGTCGCGGTCAACGTCGGAGCCAATCTCACCGGACTGTGTCGGGCGCTGGTCCAGCAGGGGCTGCTCAGCCCCGAGGAGGGCGAGAACCTGCAAGGGCAGGCGCGTAGCTCGGGTGAGAGCTTCCTGGCGCACCTGCTGCGCACCCGTCGCTTCCGCGCCGAGCAAATAGCCGCCTTTTCCTCCCTCACTTTTGGCATCCCCTATTTCGACCTGGATGCGGTCGATCACCCCATCCTACCCAAGGGCGTGGTGGATGCCAAGGTCGTCATGCGGCATCGCATCCTGCCCATTGCTAAGCGCGGTAACAAGCTCTACGTCGCCATCTCCGACCCCAGCAACATCCAGGCCTTGGACGACGTCAAGTTCCAGACCGGCCTCACGGTGGAACCCATCGTGGTGGAGGACGACAAGCTGGGCCGATTGCTCGATCAGTACAGCGATACACCGGAGAGCGAGGACATCCTCAAGAGCATCGATACCGAGGACCTCAACCTCGAGTTCAGCGACGATGAGACCCAGGCCGCGATCGACACCGCCGCGGCGGTGGACATCGAGGATGCGCCGGTGGTGCGCTACCTACAGAAGATCATGCTGGACGCCATCAACAGTGGCGCGTCCGACATCCATTTCGAGCCCTACGAGAAGAATTACCGCATCCGCTTCCGCATAGACGGCGTGCTCTACGAGATGGCCGCCCCGCCGCTGGCGATCAAGGAGAAGCTCGCCTCGCGCATCAAGGTGATCTCCAAGCTGGACATCTCGGAGAAGCGCATCCCCCAGGACGGGCGGTTCAAGCTGGTGGTGTCGCGCAACAAGTCGGTGGACTTCCGGATCTCGACCCTGCCTACGCTGTATGGCGAGAAGATCGTCATGCGCATCCTGGATTCGACCACGGCGCTCAACACCAAGATCGATGAGCTCGGCTACGAGCCGGAGCAGCTCAAGGCCCTGCTTGATGCCGTGCAGCGTCCCTACGGCATGGTCCTGGTGACCGGCCCGACCGGCAGCGGCAAGACGGTGTCCCTGTATGCCTGCCTGAACATACTCAACGAGCCGGGCATCAACATCTGCACCGTCGAGGACCCGGTGGAGATCCGGTTGAACGGCGTGAATCAGGTCAACATCAACGAGAAGGCGGGGCTGGATTTCGCCACCGCCTTGCGAGCCTTTCTGCGGCAGGATCCGGACATCATCATGGTCGGCGAGATTCGCGATCTGGAAACGGCGGAGATCGCCATCAAGGCGGCGCAGACCGGCCACATGGTGCTCTCCACCCTGCACACCAACGACGCGCCCTCGACCCTCACCCGCCTTATGAACATGGGGGTGCCCAGTTACAGCGTGGCCGCCTCGGTGCTGTGCATCACCGCCCAGCGCCTGGGCAGGCGACTGTGTCCGAACTGCAAGCGGCCGGTGGACATCCCGCCGGAGGCCCTGATCAACGCCGGGTTTACCGAGGCCGACCTGGATGGGTCGTGGCAGGCCTACACCGCGGTCGGTTGCGAGGTTTGCAAGGGCACGGGCTACAAGGGCCGGGTGGGCATCTATCAGGTCATGCCCATCAGCGAAGAGATCAACCAGATCATCCTCAAGGGCGGCTCGAACATGGACATCGCCGCCCAGGCCAAGCGCGAGGGTGTGCTGGACCTGCGTCAGGCGGGGCTCCTGAAGGTCAAGGCGGGGATCACCTCGCTGGAAGAGGTGCTGTCGGTCACCAACGAATGAGGCATGGATAGAACATGGCGGTCGCACGCGCAGCAATGATGGGCAAGCAAACCCTCTTCGTGTGGGAGGGGGTGGACAAGACTGGCAAGAAGATCAAGGGCGAGATGCTCGCCGGCGGCGAGGCCATGGTGCGCCAGATCCTGCGCCGCCAGGGTATTACGGTGCAGAAGGTGCGCAAACAAAGCGCCTTCGCCCGCACCCGCAGCATCACGGAGAAGGACGTCACCCTATTTACGCGCCAGCTGGCCACCATGTTGAAGGCCGGCGTGCCGCTATTGCAGGCCTTCGACATAGCCGCCCGCAGTCACGCCAACCCCTCCCTGCAGCGGTTGCTGGGGGAAATCAAGGGCGACGTGGAGGTCGGCACCAGCATGAGCCAGGCCTTCCGCAAGCATCCGAAATACTTCGACGGTCTCTATTGCAACCTGGTCTTCGCCGGCGAGCAGGCGGGCATCCTCGATGACGTGCTCGACCGCATCGCCACCTACAAGGAGAAGATGCTGGCCCTGAAGGGCAAGATCAAGTCCGCCCTGTTCTATCCGGTCATCGTCATCGTCATCGCCTTCCTGATCACCGCCGGCATCATGCTGTTCGTCATTCCGGCCTTCAAGGACCTGTACGGCCAGTCGGGTGCCGATCTGCCGGCATTGACTTCATTGGTGCTCTATATCTCCGATGTCTTCACCGAGTGGTGGTATCTCATCTTCGGCGGCATCCTCGCCCTAATCGTCGGTGTCATGCAGGCCTTCAAGCGATCACCCCAATTCCGTGCCCTGGTGGACAGATGGTCGTTGCAGGCGCCGGTGTTCGGTTCCCTCATCGAGAAGGCCGCGGTGGCCCGCTGGTCGCGCACTCTCTCGTCCATGTTCGCCGCCGGGGTGCCCATGGTGGAGGCACTGGACTCCGTCGCCGGCGCCGTCGGCAACACGGTGTTCGCCGAGGCCACCCAGAAGATCCGCAACGACGTCTCCACCGGCGCCAGCCTGGCCGCCTCCCTGCAGTCCGCCAAGGTCTTCCCCAACATGCTGATCCAGATGGTGGCCATCGGCGAGGAGTCGGGCTCCCTGGATACCATGCTGACCAAGGTCGCGGACTACTACGAACGCGAGGTGGATGACGCTGTGGCGGGGCTCTCCAGTCTGATGGAGCCGATGATCATGGTCATCCTGGGCACCATCATCGGCACCATCGTCATCGCCATGTACCTGCCCATCTTCAAGATGGGAAGCGTGGTATGATCCAGGCGTCAGGGATCCGAGGTCAACAATTAGAGGCCACGGACGGTCACCGCCGCAGCGCACGGCTTCCTGCCTAGAACGCATGACATGACCCTGCTTCCTGTCCAGCTCGAGTGGTGGGTCGCGGCGGCCATCGTGCTGGGCTTGCTGGTGGGGAGCTTCCTTAACGTCGTCATCCATCGTCTGCCACGCATGCTGGAGCGGGAGTGGCGGCTGCAGTGTGCCGAGCTGAGGGGGGAGGCGACGTCTGCGGACGGTCCTTACAACCTGCTGCTGCCACGCTCCGCCTGCCCGCAGTGCGGGCATGGCATCCGCTGGTATGAGAACATCCCCCTGCTGAGCTTTGCCCTGCTCAGGGGACGCTGCTCGGCGTGCGGTCATCCCATCGGTTGGCGCTATCCCCTGGTCGAGGCAGCCAGCGGCCTGCTGGCCGGTTACACTGCCTGGCATTTCGGCCCCGGCGCCCAAGCGTTGACGGCCATCGTCCTGGTCTGGGCCCTCCTGGCGCTTACCGTCATCGATCTGGACACCCATCTGCTGCCGGACCGCATCACCCAGCCCCTGCTCTGGGCCGGTCTGCTGGTCAACTGGCAGGGCGTGTTCGTGCCACTGGAAGACGCCCTGCTCGGGGCCGTGGCGGGTTATCTGGCGCTTTGGCTGGTCTACCATGCCTTCAAGCTGACCACCGGCAAGGAGGGCATGGGTTATGGCGATTTCAAGTTGCTGGCGGCCCTGGGGGCCTGGCTGGGATGGCAGATGCTACCCCTGGTCATCCTAACCTCCAGCCTGCTTGGCGCCGTGGTGGGCATCATCCTGATCGCCCTGGCCGGTCATGACCGGGCACGACCCATCCCCTTCGGTCCCTGGCTGGCCTTGGGTGGCGTCGTGGCCCTGTTCTGGGGCGAGGGTATCCTGCGTCTCTATCTCTGGGCGTGAGGTCGCGTCCCTTCTGTGTCGGCCTGACCGGGGGGGTAGCCGCCGGCAAGAGCGCGGTCGCCGCCTGTCTTGCCGGGCTGGGCGCAGAGGTGATCGATACCGATCAGATTGCACGCACGTTGACCGCGCCGCAGGGTGCGGCCCTGCCGGCCATCATCCAAGCCTTTGGCAGTGACTGCATCGCGCCGGACGGTGGGCTGGACCGTCTTGCGATGCGCGTTCGTGTATTCGCCGATCCCGATCTGCGCCGTCGTCTGGAGGCCATCTTGCATCCGATGATCCTGGCGCGGGTACGCCAGCGGCTGACCCTTTCACAGGCACCCTACGTGGTCCTGGTCGTTCCGCTGCTGGTCGAGGCCTGGCAGGACTATCGCGACCTGGTGGACCGCGTCTTGGTCGTCGATTGCGATGAGGCGCTGCAGGTACGCCGGGTCATGGCGCGCGACGGCGTCGGCGAGCCGCTTGCCCGCGCCATCCTTGCCGCCCAGGCCAGTCGCCAGGCTCGACTCGCGTTGGCGGACGATTTGTTAGACAACAGCGCAGACCTGGAGGCGCTCGCACGCCGGGTCAGGGACCTGCACGACCGTTACCTGGCCCTGGCAAAAACCCGCAGAGATTCATTGCCAGGTGCGGGCTGATCCTGCAGAATCCCGACCTGTCAACTCAATTTCCTGCCATCCGGGCGCGATCCGCGGTGATCGTCTATGAATATCCTCTACACGAGCGCGTCCGCACCTGGCTGCGGCTGGAGGACCTGTTCGACAAGACCCTGTTCTTCATCCGGGCGAAGGACGCGCGGTCACACCATGCCGCTTTGCTCGCCATCTTCGAGCTAGTCGACGTCACGGCGCGGGCAGAGACGAAGACGGAGCTAATTCAGGAGCTGGAGCGGCAGCGCAATACCCTCGAGGTGCTGCGCAACAATCCGTCGGTCGACATCACCCGCCTGGATGAGGTCCTCGCCCGCATCGACCAGGCCCTGACCGAACTCTACGCCATGACCGGCAAGATCGGACAGCATGTGCGGGATAACGAGTGGCTGATGATCATCAAGGGTCGGTCCGGCATCCCCGGTGGGGTGTGCAGCTTCGACCTGCCTAGCTACCACTACTGGCTCTACAGTCCCCAGACCAGCCGCAGTGACGACCTGATGCAGTGGCTAAGCCCCCTGATGCCGCTGAAGACCGCCGTGGACGTGGTGTTGGACCTGTTGCGCAAGAGCGGTCAGGTCAGTCACCACCAGGCCAGCCAAGGACAATTCCAGCTCATGCTCGGCGGCCGCAGTGCCCATCTGCTTCGCGTGTCCATACGTGACGAGGATCAGTGTGCCCCCGAGGTCAGTGCGAACAAGTACGCGATCAACATCCGCTTCATCGTCTTAGACAAGGCACAGAAGCCGCGCACCTGCGAGAAAGACGTGCCTTTCGACCTGACCTTCTGCAATTTGTGACCCCCGGCTACGACCGGGCCCGTATGCACCCACCCCAGCGGAGAACAGCATGCATCGATTGTTCGCACTCGCATCGAGCCTGACCCTCATACCCGTGCAGGCTGACGATGCCGCCATCCGCAAGACCCTGGGCGAGCGTTACCCGGGCATCGTCATCCAGGCGGTGACACCGACCCCATTGGCCCGTGTGGGAGGTCTGGACTGGCGACAGCCGGTCTACACGGACGATACGGGGGCAATACCTGCTAATCGGTCCCTTTAGTTGAGACCTGTGGCAAGACCAACCTGAGCCAGTAACGGCTCAACGAACTGCGGGCGGTGAAGTTTGCCAGCCTGCCGCTCGATCAGTCGTTCACCGTCGTCAAGGGCAAGGGTGAGTGTTCACCGATCCGGGCTGCCCCTTCTGCAGGCGTCTTAAATAGGAGCTGGCCAAGCTCGACAACCTGACCGTGCACGTCTACTCTATCCTTTGGCCGACCCCCATCGACGCGCGCCACTGATTGCCCGCAACGTCTGGTGTGCCGCCGACCGGGCCCAGACCTGAACGGCCTACATGCTGGAGGGCAAGGTGCCGGAACCGGTGGACCACTGTAAGGCACCGCTCGGGGCGATCGCCGAACTGGCCGCTCGCCTGGGTGTGGAAGGCACGCCCGCCATCATCTTCGCCAACGGCAGGCGGGTCGATGGCTATATCCCGGCTCAGGAGATCGAGGCCTGAAGCCAGGCTCCTAAGCGCTGCGGTTCAGCAGGTACAGGTCCAGCACAATGCCGGCGAACACGGCGGCGCCGAACCAGTTGTTGTGCAGGAAGGCCCTGAAGCACTTGCTTTGGTCCCGCTCCCGGATCAGGGTGTAGTGATAGGCTGCCACCCCGGCGGCGAGGATCAGGCCGGTGTAATAAGCCCAGCCGAGGTGGATGCGCCAGCCGGCATAGGCCAGCAGGGCCAGGCTGATCCCGTAGCAGAGCATCACTGCCGCGACGTCGTAGCGCCCGAAGGTGATGGCCGAGGTCTTGATGCCGATCTTGAGATCGTCCTCCCGGTCCACCATGGCATATTCCGTGTCGTAGGCGATCGCCCAGAAGACGTTGGCCGCCAAAAGCCACCAGGCGATGGCGGGCACCGCCTCGAGATGCGCGGCATAGGCCATGGGAATGCCGAAGCCGAAGGCGATGCCCAGATAGGCCTGGGGGAGGGCGAAGAAGCGCTTGGTATAGGGGTAGGTTGCGGCCAGAACGGCCGCCACGATCGCGAGCTGGATCAGTAGCACGTTCCTCAGCGGCAGGATGAGCAGGAAAGCGAGCAGGGCCAGGCCCGCGGCTAGCGCCAGGGCCTCCCGGCCGCTAACCAGGCCGCTAGCCAGAGGGCGGTCGCGGGTGCGCTTAACATGCGGGTCGAAGTCGCGGTCGGCATAGTCGTTGATCACGCAGCCTGCCGAGCGCATGAGCACCACCCCCAGGACGAAGATCCACAGCACGACCCAGTCGGGTTTGCCGCTCGATGACAGCCACAGGCCCCATAACGTGGGCCAGGCCAGGAGCAGGATGCCGATGGGCTTGTCCAGCCGCATGAGCCTTTCGTAGGCGTTGAGGCGTTCGGTCAGGGTCATCGCGCACGCCTTGCTGCGTGTTGCGGGGGGGGCAGACGCAGGACCTCGGGCAGAAAGACCTCGGTCACCAGTATGGGGTGGCCATCCCGCGCGAACACCGAGCGCCGTGCCCAAAGGGCAGGCGGTTTATCGGTCACGTGTTCGATGGCTGCGCGATACAAGGGGTGACGGCCGTCGAGTCGCCGGTACTGCAGGGGATGGCGCTGCACCTGGGGGTCGGCGAACAAGGCCTCCCCAAGCGGGCGATTGCCCAGTCGGGACAGATTACGCCAGGGGCCGTCCAGGCCGGCGGTGGGGATCACGCTGTGGGCATAGACCAGGGGCCGTCCCGCACAGGTCAGAAGGACATCGCGGATCAGACTGAGCCGCCGGCGGTGTAGCCCCAGCGCGGGGTGCTCGTCGATATAGGGCATGCCCGGACCCTGTCGCAGACGCGACACGCGCAGGTCTGGGCAGCGTCGCTTAAGTGCCTGGGTCAATGAGCCGTTATAAGTTAGCCAGGGTCGGTAGGGAGGGCGTCCTACCAGGGTCGCTTGCCAGGGATTCATGATGGTTAAGGGCGCATGGCCTGGATTATGCCATCCCTCGGACTTTAGCCCCGCCCCACATCTCATCCGGTCTGCCGCGTCGCGCTGGCCTTGGCCGCGGGCAAGCAGGCCCGGCATGCCCCCTACAAGACCCCGGCCGGCTGGGAGATGCGGCAGCGGGCCCGCATGCCGGCGTTCCCTAAGGGCAACCGGCAGGCCCGTTTTGACGTGCTGAAGTGGGCGGGGGCACATGTGCATCCTTCAGCCGCGCAGGTAGTCTAGCCCACGCGGCAGCCAGCGCTCTAGATGCCGATCCAC
>DAITOH010000062.1:0-7897 GCA_036834225.1 Thiobacillaceae bacterium
TTCCTTCGGGACGGCCGTGCGGAACTGACATGGTCGAAACCCCCGCACGTGTGGTCCGTTTGCAGGGTGATGCCGCCTGGGTCAGGGTGGAGGCGCCCGATTCCTGTGGCGCGTGTGGTGGCAGGGGCTGCGGCGCCAGCCTTTATGCTCGCATGCTGTATCCGCGGGAACCCGAGTACATGGTTGGCAATCCCATCTCCGCCATGCCGGGTGAGCGCGTGGTCATCGGTATAGAGGACGGGGCGGTGCTGCGGGCCGTCGTGTCGGCTTACCTCCTCCCGCTCGTCTTGCTCACCCTGGGCGCGGTTGTCGGGGCGTTTTTCGGTGAAGGCGCCGCGGTCGTCGGTGGCCTATTCGGCCTGATGCTTGGGCTTGGGTGTATCAAACGTCAACCCGTCACCGGCTCGCCGGTGATTCTCCGGCGCTCGGCCGAGGGCTGCGGCCACGGCTGATGCGGCGTCGGTCGTCTCCAGTTTTGAACAACATCGTGTCAGAGGTGCATCATGAAAAGGTGGTTTTCCGGTTTGATCCTGGCCTTCGTCTCGGTGACTGCGGTCCATGCCGCAGAGCTACCTGATTTCACGCAGTTGGCCGAAAGACTAAGCCCTGCGGTCGTCAACATCACGACCACCCAGGATGTGCGCAAGTTACGTCGCGGCCGCATGCCCCAGCCGGAGGAGATGTTCGGTTTCTTCCGCCGTTTCATGCCGCCTGAGGGTGAGCAGCGCTTCATGCCACCCAGGCGGGGGCAGGGCTCCGGTTTCATCATCAGCGACGACGGCTACATCCTGACCAACACCCATGTGGTGGACGAGACCGACGAGGTCATCGTGCGCTTGCACGATCGGCGTGAATTCCGCGCCAAGGTGGTCGGCACGGATGAGCGCACCGATGTGGCCCTGCTCAAGATCGAGGCGACCGGGCTACCCCGCGTGACGATCGGCGACCCTGATAAGCTTAAGGTCGGGGAGTGGGTGCTGGCTATCGGCGCGCCTTTCGGGTTCGAAAACTCGGTTACCGCCGGCATCGTGTCGGCCAAGGGCAGGAGCCTGCCGCAGGAGAACTACGTGCCCTTCATCCAGACCGATGTGGCGGTCAACCCTGGCAACTCCGGCGGCCCGTTGTTCAACATGCGCGGTGAGGTGGTGGGGGTGAATTCCCAGATCATCTCCCGCTCCGGCGGGTACATGGGCCTGTCTTTCGCCATCCCCATCGATGTGGCCATGGACGTGGCCGAGCAGATCAAGATCGGCGGCAAGGTCAGTCGCGGCCGCATCGGGGTGCTGATCCAGGAGGTCACCGCCGACCTGGCCGAATCCTTCGGCCTTAGCAAACCTGAAGGCGCTCTGGTGGCCGAGGTGGAACCTGGCAGTCCCGCCGACAAGGCCGGTCTGCAGACCTCGGACATCATCCTCAAGTTCAACGGCCGCAAGGTGGAGCGATCCATCGACCTGCCCCGCATGGTGGGCGCCACCAAGCCCGGCACCAAGGTGACCCTGACCGTGTGGAGGAAGGGCGCCACGCGGGATGTGACCGTGGTCGTGGGCGAAATGCCTGCCGAGAAGGCGGCCGCTGCGGCCATACCGGAGAAAAAGGTCAACCGGGTGGGTTTGGTGGTGAGCGATCTGACGGCCGAACAGCGCCGTCAGCTCAAGATCCAGTCTGGAGTACTGGTGGAGGACGTCACCGGGGCGGCCGCCCGCGCGGGGCTTCGGCCTGGGGACGTGATCCTGGCGGTAAACAACCGCGAGGTGGCGTCTGCCGATGAGCTGTTAGGCCTGATCAACGACACCAAGCGCAAGAGCGTAGCCCTGCTAGTCAAGCGGGGCGAGGGCTCCATCTACATCCCCGTGCGGCTTGATTGATCTGATCCGCCATGGCCGGCCCGGATGTCATGCGTGCGCCAGGATGAAACAGCCCCTTAACACGCCGTTCGTCTCCCACCGAGGGGGCCGTAGCTTCACCACAGAGGTGCGGATAACGGGCGCAGCGCCATCGCCTGAGCGCAGCTCAGGCTGCGCGGACCGGCAACCCGGTTTAGGGTAGAATCTGGGCTCATTTTCCTAACCGTCGAGGCGCCCGCGGCGCCTCTGCCGTTTCTGATGCGCCTTATCCGCAATTTTTCCATCATCGCCCACATCGACCATGGCAAGTCGACGCTGGCCGATCGCATCATCCATCGTTGCGGCGGCTTGAGCGACCGCGAGATGGAGGAGCAGGTACTGGACTCCATGGACTTAGAGCGCGAGCGCGGCATCACCATCAAGGCCCAGACCGCGGCCCTGACCTACAAGGCGCGCGACGGACAGGACTATCAGCTCAACCTCATCGATACGCCGGGGCATGTGGACTTCTCCTACGAGGTCTCGCGCTCCCTGTCCGCCTGCGAGGGGGCGCTGCTGGTGGTGGATGCCTCGCAGGGCGTAGAGGCGCAGACCGTGGCCAACTGCTACACCGCCATCGAGCTGGGGGTGGAGGTGGTGCCGGTACTGAACAAGATCGACCTGCCCGCCGCCGATCCGGAGCGGGTGATCCACGAGATCGAGGACATCATCGGCATTCCCGCCGAGGATGCCGTGCGCTGCTCGGCCAAGACCGGCTACGGCATCGACGAGGTGCTGGAGGCAGTGGTGGCGCGCATCCCCCCGCCCCGGGGTGACCCCGAGGCACCTTTGAAGGCACTCATCACCGACTCTTGGTTCGACAACTACGTCGGCGTGGTAATGCTCGTTCGGGTGGTGGACGGGGTGCTGCGTCCCAAGGACAGGATCAGGCTCATGGCCACCGGCGCCGAATATCTGTGCGAGCAGGTCGGCGTGTTCACACCTAAGTCGGTACAGAGGGCGGAACTCGCCGCCGGCCAGGTCGGGTTCGTCATTGCCGGGGTCAAGGAGCTGGCCGCGGCCAAGGTGGGGGACACCATCACCCTGGCGGCGCGGCCGGCGGCCGAGCCCCTGCCGGGTTTCAAGGAGATCAAATCGCAGGTCTTCGCCGGTCTCTACCCTGTCGATGCCCACGAGTACGACCAATTGCGCGACGCGCTCACCAAGCTGCAACTCAACGATGCCAGCCTGCACTTCGAGCCGGAGACCTCGCAGGCCCTGGGTTTCGGCTTCCGCTGTGGCTTCCTGGGCCTGCTGCACATGGACATCGTGCAGGAGCGGCTGGAGCGCGAATACGGCCAGAATCTCATCACCACGGCCCCCACCGTGGAGTATGAGGTGGTGCTGCGCGATGGCACGGTGCAGTTGCTGGAGAACCCATCCAGATTGCCCGATCCGAGCAAGATCGCCGAGATCCGCGAGCCCATCATCACCGCCACCATCCTGGTGCCGGAGGCTTACGTGGGCAATGTCATGACCCTGTGCAACCAGAAGCGCGGCGCCCAGGTCGACATGAAATACATGGGCCATCAGGTCATGCTCAAGTACGACCTGCCCCTGAACGAGGTGGTGATGGACTTCTTCGACAAACTGAAGTCCACCTCGCGCGGCTATGCCTCGCTGGATTACGAGTTCAAGGAATACCGTCCCGACGACCTGGTCAAGCTCGACGTGCTGGTCAACGGTGAGCGGGTGGATGCCCTGTCCCTGATCGTGCATCGTTCCACCGCCCAATACCGGGGGCGCGAACTGGTGGCCAGGATGCGCGAGCTGATCCCGCGGCAGATGTTCGACGTGGCGGTGCAGGCGGCCATCGGCAGCCATATCATCGCGCGCGAGACAGTGAAGGCCTTGAGGAAAAACGTGCTCGCCAAGTGCTACGGCGGTGACATTACCCGCAAGCGCAAACTGCTGGAAAAACAGAAGGAAGGCAAGAAACGCATGAAACAGGTCGGCAACGTGGAGATCCCACAGGAGGCCTTTCTGGCCATCCTGCAAGTGGGGGAAAAATGATCCTAAAAACCGCAGTTGACCGCTTCGATGACTTCGTAGCATGTTGGATACATTGAGTTTTCAGCCTTCGCCCGACTTCACCGATTCGGTGTGATCGCTACACGCCCGCCAGGCGGCCCAAACGTGCGCTTAGCTTTGTGTGGTCCATCGGCCTATCTTTCGGCTGCGGCTGCCGACTAGCACTGCGTGCTGTCCTGCGTCCTGCGGGCTGGTCGCGCCAGACACCCGTTTGGTCCGCCCTTCGGACGTGTTCAACTGCGGTCTTTAGGATGACACGCCATGAAATACCTGTTCTGGGGTCTGATCGTGCTGGGACTGGTGCTCGTGTACCAGAGCGCCATGAGTTTTGCCCTGTTCCTCTTCCTGCTGCTGGTGCTGACCGGCGTGATCTGGCTCGCGGACATCGTCCTGCTCAGGAAGCGGCGCCCGCAGGACGAGCCGGAGCCCGTGGTGGTGGACTATGCCCGCAGCTTCTTTCCGGTGATCCTCATCGTCTTCCTGCTGCGCTCCTTCCTGGTCGAGCCGTTCAAGATCCCCTCCGGATCGATGCTGCCGACCTTGGAGATCGGCGACTTCATCCTGGTCAACAAGTACGACTACGGCATCCGGCTGCCCATCCTCAACCGCAAGCTCCTCGACATCGGCGAGCCCAGGCGCGGCGACGTGATGGTCTTCCGTTATCCCAAGGACACCGCCCTGGACTATATCAAGCGGGTGGTGGGACTGCCGGGCGACATCGTGGAATACGTCGATAAGCGCCTCATCATCAACGGCCAGCCGATCGCCATGGAACCGGTGGGGCGCTATGAATATGTCGCGGGCGGCCTCAATTACGTCCATGCCCAGACCTATCGCGAGCAGCTCGATGGCCGCGACCACATCGCCATGGTGATACCGGACCAGCCTCCGGTCATCCTGCATCAGGTCGATGGGGCTTTCCCCTATCGGGAGAACTGCTCGTACAATGAGCGGGGATTCCGCTGCCGAGTCCCCAAGGGACACTACTTCATGCTCGGCGACAACCGCGATGCCAGCAACGACTCCCGTTATTGGGGGTTCGTGCCGGACGACCACATCGTCGGGCGCGCCTTTCTGATCTGGATGAATTTCGGGGATCTGTCGCGGATCGGCCGATCCATCGAGTAACGGAGGAGAGATGATCCGACGCCAACGCGGTCTTACCATGACCGGCCTGTTATTCTTCGCCCTGCTGCTCGGCTTTGTGGTGTATACGGCCTCGCGCCTGGTTCCGGCCTACCTGGACTACTGGGCCGTGAAGAAGGCCCTGGTCGACATGTCCCAGGATTCGGCCCTGTCGGGCTCCGGACTGGCTGCGTACCGGGATGCCTTCGAAAAGCGCCTTCATGTCAGCGGCATCACCGATGTCGGCCCCAAGGATCTTGAGATGGAGAAGGTCAAGGACGGTGTGCTGCTCAAGGCGAGCTGGACGGTGCGCAAGCCCTTCATCGGTCCGGTCAATCTGTGCCTAGACTTCAAGGCGGACAGCGCCACCGCCGCCAATCCCCGATGACCGGACGCGGGGCCACGCTAGAGTCGAGTCTGGGTTATCGCTTCACCCGGGCCGAGTTGCTGCAGCAGGCCCTCACGCATCGCAGTTATTCCGCGCAGCACAACGAGCGCCTCGAGTTCCTGGGCGACGGCGTGCTCAACTGCGTGGTGGGCTACCTGCTCTATGCGCGTTTCCCCCAGCTGCCCGAAGGACGTCTGACCAGACTGCGCGCCAATCTGGTCAACCAGCAGTCCCTGCACGACGTGGCCCTGAAGCTTCGCCTAGGTGAACACCTGCGTCTAGGCGAGGGGGAGGTGAAAAGCGGCGGCCGAGAACGTCCATCCATCCTCGCCGACGCCCTCGAGGCCCTGTTCGGGGCGGCCTTTCTGGACGGTGGCTTCGAAGTGGCGCATAACCTAATCGCCGGCCTGTTTGAAGACAGAATCGCCGCTATCGATCCCAGCCTGCAGGGCAAGGACGCCAAGACCGCGCTGCAGGAGTGGCTGCAGTCTCGTCGTCATGCCCTGCCTGACTATCGCCTGCTCGGTGTCACCGGCCAGGCCCATGCTCAGACCTTCGAGGTGGAGTGCCGCATCGAGGCCCTGAACCTGACCACCCGAGGTCGCGGCAGCAGCCGCAAGGCGGCCGAGCAGCAGGCGGCGCAGGCTGCCCTGGATAGTCTGCAGGCCGATCGTGTGAGGGTCCAGGCATGAGGCCCGGGGGTGGGTCGGACGCACGGGGGCTATCGTCCGGGGCTCCGGGCGAGGTGGCTTTCCGTTGTGGCTACGTTGCGGTGGTGGGCCGGCCCAACGTCGGCAAGTCCACCCTGGTCAACGCCTTGGTCGGGGCGAAGGTGAGCATCGTTTCAGCCAAGCCCCAGACCACCCGGCATCGCATCCACGGGGTGCACACCGAGGCCGACGCCCAGTTCGTGTTCGTCGACACGCCGGGCTTCCAGACCCGTTACCGCAACGCCTTAAACCAGGCCATGAACCGCACGGTGCGGGCAGTGCTGGAAGAGGTGGACGTGATCCTGCTGCTGGTGGAGGCCGGGCGTTATAGCGAGGCTGACCAGCGCGTCCTCGCGCTCCTGCAGGAGGCGGACAAGCCCGTGGTGCTGGTGGCCAACAAGGTGGATACGGTGCGTGACAAGGCGACGCTGCTGCCCTGGCTGCAGGAAATGGCAGGGCTTTATCCCTTTGCCGAGATCGTCCCGCTCGCCGCCACCCATCCTAAGGATGCCGTGCGCCTGCTCGCCATCCTCAAGCCCTGGCTGCCGCAGTCGCCGCCCCTGTTCGAGGCCGATGCCCTGACCGACAGGAGCGAGCGCTTTCTGGCTGCAGAGATCGTGCGCGAGAAAGTCTTCCGCCTCACCGGCGACGAGATCCCCTACGGCGTCAACGTCAGCGTGGAGAATTTCACTGAAGAGCCCAACGGGCTGCGACGCATTAAAGTCGTCATCTGGGTCGACCGGGAGGCACACAAACCGATCCTGCTCGGCCGTGGCGGCGAACACATGAAGCGCATTGCCAGCAAGGCGCGCCAGGACATGGAACGGCTCTTCGGCGCCAGGGTCTTCCTGCAGTGCTGGGTCAAGATCAAGCAGGGCTGGGCGGACAACACCGCACTGCTGAAGACCTTGGGGTTCGAGTAGCAGGAAGGTGAGCGGTGAACGGTAAGCGGTGGCGGTCTTCACCCTCACCCAAAACATGAGCCAGCGCATCGACAACGAACCGGCCTACATCCTCCATACCCGTCCCTGGAAGGAGACCAGCCTGATCGTCGATGCCTTCACCGCCGGCCACGGCCGGGTCGGGCTGGTGGCGCGGGGGGCGCGGCGGGCGCATGCCGTGCTGAAGACGCGGCTGCTAGCCTTTCAGCCGCTCATCTTATCCTGGGCCGGCAAAGGCGGCCTCAAGACCCTGCACGCCGCCGAATGGCAGGGCGGGGCCCTGCAGCTCAGCGGCCGGGCCCTCATCTGCGGTTTCTACGTCAACGAGCTGATCCTACGCCTGCTGCCGCCGGATGACCCGCACCCGGCCCTCTTCCGGTACTATGAACAGACCCTGCGCGCCTTAGCCGGGGTGGATGAGCCCCGGCCGGTGCTGCGCCGCTTCGAGCTGGCGCTGCTCTCCGAATTGGGCTATGCCCAGACCCTGGACCGCACCGTCGAGGGCGTGCCGGTCGAGCCCGGTGCGCGCTATGGCTATGTCTTCGGGCAGGGCGTGGTGCAGACACAGGCCGGGGACCTGCTCTGTTCCGGCAAGGCCCTGTTGGACATGACGGCGGGGAACTACACCGATGCGCGCACCCTGGCCGAGAGCAAGCGTCTGATGCGCGCCCTCATCAACCACTATCTGGGCGACAAGCCCCTGCACACCCGTCAGCTGCTACTCGATCTGCAGGCGCTTTGAAGGGTGAGGGTGAGGGGGCGGTTGCTAAGGAAGGTCTGCACAACCTGCTGCGCGAACGGATCGCTGCGTTGCGCGGT
>DAITOH010000063.1:0-4091 GCA_036834225.1 Thiobacillaceae bacterium
ACCAAGCGGTGGATGATCGGCTCCAGGATCACCTCCATGGCAAACCCCATCTTGCCGCCAGGAACGACCAGGGAATTGCGGCGCGACATGAAGGAACCGTCGATCATGGCCAGCAGATAGGGGAAGTCCACACCCTTGGGATTGGCGAAGCGGATTACCACGAAACTCTCGTCCGGGGTGGGGATGTCACGCGCGATGAAGGGGTTGGAGGTGTCCACCGTCGGAACCCGCTGGAAGTTGATGTGCGTGCGCGAGAACTGGGGGGTAATGTAGTTCACGTAGTCCGGCATGCGGCGCAGGATGGTGTCGACGACGGCCTCGGCCGAGTAGCCGCGCTCCTTGGCGTCGCGGTGAATCTTCTGGATCCACTCCAGGTTCACCACCGGCACTACGCCAATGCCCAGGTCCACATACTGGGCTACATCCACCTTGTCGGTCACCACCAGGCCGTGTAGGCCCTCGTAGAACAAGAGATCAGTGTTAGGCGGTATGTCCTCCCAAGGGGTGAACTCGCCAGGCTTGAGGTTGGTGCCCAGACGTTTGTTGTGTTCGGCCGCCTCCTCGTCGCTGTGGATGTAGTAGCGCCGCTTACCACCGCCGGTCTCGCCATAAGTCTTGAACAGCCTGGCTAAGGCCTCGAAGTCGTTGGCCTCAGGCCCGAAGTGGGAGAAGTGCTTGTTGCCCTCGGCCTCGGCCTTCTTCACCGCCTCCTTGAACTCCGCGCGCCCTAGGCTATGGAAGCTGTCGCCCTCGATGATGGCGGCGTTGAGTTTTTCCCGCGTGAAGATGTGCTCGAAGGCACGTTTTACAGTGGTGGTGCCGGCGCCGGACGAGCCGGTGACGACCACGATGGGATGCTTCTTGGACATGGATGAACCCCTTAAATCGACAGACGAATCTGAAATCGCCAGGTCTGGGAGTATATATGCCGCCTGCGCGGCGTGTCATCCCACCGGGTTTATAATCATCCGGCCTTGATGTAGCGACAGCACGCAAGCCCCATGGACCCACAGTACCGCCCAGAGATCATCGAACCGGAGGCCCAGCAGCACTGGGAAGCCAAACAGGCCTTCCGCGCCGTGGAGGATGCGCAGCGACCCAAGTATTACTGCCTGTCCATGTTCCCCTACCCCTCGGGCAAGCTGCACATGGGGCATGTGCGCAACTACACCATCGGCGACGTGCTGGCGCGCTACCATCGCATGCGCGGCTACAACGTGCTGCAGCCCATGGGCTGGGATGCCTTTGGCCTGCCGGCCGAGAATGCCGCCATACAAAACGGCGTGCCGCCGGCACGCTGGACCTATGACAACATCGCCTACATGAAGGGGCAGCTCAAGCGCCTGGGCTTCGCCATCGACTGGAGCCGCGAGATCACCACCTGCCGGCCCGAGTATTACAAGTGGAACCAGTGGCTGTTCCTGCGCATGCTGGAGCGCGGCATCGCCTACCGGAAGACGGGCACGGTGAACTGGGACCCGGTCGACCAGACCGTGCTCGCCAACGAGCAGGTCATCGACGGGCGCGGCTGGCGCACGGGGGCGCTGGTGGAAAAGCGCGAAATCCCCATGTACTACCTGGCCATCACCCGCTATGCCGAGGCGCTGCTCGCAGACTTAGACAAACTGCCGGGCTGGCCGGAGCGGGTGAAGACCATGCAGGCGAACTGGATTGGCAAGAGCTTCGGCGTCGAGATCCATTTCCCCCTTTCACCGCGGGGGCAAGACGATCGGGTCCTGAAGGTCTTCACCACCCGCGCCGACACGCTGTTTGGCGTGACCTATTTGGCGGTGGCCGCGGAGCATCCGCTGGCGCTTGAGGCCGCGGCGACCAACCCGGCGCTGGCCGCCTTCATCGAGGAATGCCGCAAGGGCGGTGTGACCGAGGCGGAGCTGGCCACTCAGGAGAAGCGGGGCATGGACACCGGACTCAAGGCCTGGCACCCCTTCACCCACGAGCCGGTGCCGATCTGGGTGGCGAACTATGTGCTGATGGGTTACGGCGAGGGCGCGGTGATGGCGGTGCCCGCGCACGACGAGCGCGACTTCGCCTTCGCCCGGAAGTATGGCCTGCCCATCCGGCCGGTGATCCGGCCTGTTGGTGGGGGATCCCCACACCTGCCATACACCGAGCACGGCATCCTGTTTGACTCCGGCGACTTCTCGGGCCGCACCTCCGCCGACGCCATCGAGAAGATCGCCCTGGTGCTGAAGAACCTGGGCCTGGGGGGGCGGCGCACCGCCTGGCGCCTTAGGGACTGGGGCATTTCCCGCCAGCGCTACTGGGGCTGTCCCATCCCGCTGATCCACTGCGAGGCCTGCGGGGTTGTGCCGGTGCCGGACGACCAGTTACCGGTGCTGCTGCCCGAGGATTGCGTCCCGGACGGCAGCGGCAACCCGCTCGCCAAGCGGGAGGATTTCCTGCGCTGCACCTGCCCCCGCTGCGGACGCCCCGCTCGGCGCGAGACCGACACCATGGACACCTTCGTCGACTCCTCCTGGTATTACGCCCGCTACTGCAGCCCGGACAACGCCCAAGCCATGGTCGACGCGCGCGCCGACTACTGGATGCCGGTCGACCAGTACATCGGCGGCATCGAGCACGCCATCTTGCACCTGCTCTACGCGCGCTTCTGGAGCAAGGTGATGCGAGACCTTGGGCTAGTCAACTACGACGAGCCCTTCTCGCGCCTACTCACCCAGGGCATGGTGCTCAACCACATCTTCTCGCGCCGCACCGAAAAGGGCGGCATCATCTATTTCGCCCCGGACGAGGTCGAGACGGTCACCGACGACAAGGGCCGCATCGTCGCCGCCACGGCCCGCGCCGACGGCCAGCCGGTGGACTACCAGGGCATGGGCACCATGTCCAAGTCCAAGAAGAACGGCGTCGACCCTCAGGTCTTAATCGAGCGCTACGGCGCTGACACGGTGCGGCTGTTCATGATGTTCGCCGCCCCGCCCGAGCTCACCTTGGAATGGTCCGACGCCGCCGTGGAGGGGGCGCACCGCTTCCTCAAACGCTTATGGAAGGCGGTCTACGAGCACGTGCAGCAGGGTGTGGTGAGCGCCTTTGACGGCGGAGCGCTACCGCCGGCGCTACGCGAGTTCCGCCGCCAGTTGCACCAGACCATCCAGAAGGTCACCGACGACATCGAGCGCCGCCAGCAGTTCAACACCGCCATCGCCGCGGTGATGGAGCTGATGAACCAGCTCGCCAGGATCGAAGGCGACGATGAACTCACCCGTCGCGTGCGTCAGGAGGCCCTGGAGCACATCGTGCTGATGCTCTCGCCCATCGTGCCGCACATCTGCCGCGCCCTGTACGGGGAGCTCAGACCCGGCGCCTGCCTGATGCAGGCGTCCTGGCCAAAGGCCGACCCGGCCGCCTTAGTGCGCGAGGCGGTGGAACTGATCTTGCAGGTGAACGGTAAACTGCGCGGCAAGCTGACGGTCAGCGCGGATGCCACCCGCGAGGCCATCGAGCAGGCTGCCTTGGCCAGCCCCGAGGCGCAGCGCTTCATGGCGGGGCGCCCGGCGAAGATGGTGGTGGTGGTGCCGGGCCGCCTGGTGAATGTGGTCGTCTGAACGTGCGGGGTAAGACGTGAGACGCGAGGCATTGCGGTGGCTGGTCGTCTGGGTCGGCTTAGTCGGCATGACCGGCTGCGGTTTTCAGCTCCGCGGGCAGTCCCCCCTGCCGTTTGATTCCGTGCATGTGGCGGCGGCCGGCGGCTCGGTCCTGCAACCGCTTCTCGAGCAGAGCCTCCGGCTCAAAGGCAAGCGTGTCCTGCCCGGCACGGAGGGCGCCCAGGTGGTGATCCACATCGACAAGGAGACTCGCAGCAAGGAGATCCTGTCCCTGTCCGGAGGTGGCAAGGTGCGCGAGTATCGGCTCGGCTACCGGCTCATCCTCTCGGCCACCGACAGCACCGGACGGCCCATCCTCCCTCCTACCGAAATGCAGCTTACGCGCGACTACTCTTACGATGATGCGCAGGCCCTGGCCAAGGAGGGCGAGGAGGCACAGCTGCAACGGGACATGGAACAGGACATGCTGCGCCAGGTGCTGCGGCGGCTGGCCTTCGCCAGGCC
>DAITOH010000063.1:4191-7895 GCA_036834225.1 Thiobacillaceae bacterium
AGGCCCGAACAGCTCGAAGCCGCCTTAAAGCGGGAGCTCGCGCCCGTCTACGTCGTCAGCGGCGACGAGCCGCTGCTGGTGGACGAGACCGCCGCCCGCATCCGTGAAGCCCTACGTCTGGCCGGCGTTAGCGAGCGTCTGTCCTTTCAGGCCGAGAGCGACTTCGACTGGGCGGCGTGGCTTGCCGGTTTCGATTCCCTGTCGCTGTTCGCCAGCCGGCGGCTTGTGGAGCTGCGCATCCCAACGGCCAAGCCCGGAGCCGAGGGCTCGCGCGCTTTGGAGGCCTGGTGCGCCCGGCCACCCACCGATACCTGGCTTATGGTCCTGCTGCCGCGGCTGGACCGGACGGCCCAGGGGTCGAAGTGGTTCACCGCCTTAGACAAGGTGGGTGTCAGCATCACGCTACAAGCGCCGACGCTCGAGCAGTTGCCCGCCTGGATCGGCAGCCGGCTCGCCCGGCATGGCCTTGAAGCCGAGCGCGACACCCTGGACTTCCTGGCCGCGCGGGTGGAGGGCAACCTGCTCGCCGCCAAGCAAGAGATCGAGAAGCTCGCCCTGCTGCTGCCGCCAGGCCCGCTGCGCCTTGACGACGCCCGCGAGGCGGTGATGGACGTGGCGCGCTATGATGCGGGACAGTTGCCGGAGGCCCTGCTCAAGGGTGACGGCCTGCGGCTTGCGCGCATCCTGGACGGCCTTAAGGAGGAGGGTGATACGCCTATCCTGGCCTTGTGGATCTTGACCCAGGAGATCCGCACCCTCTACCGTCTGGCCTGGCGTGTGCGGCGGGGCGAGCGGCTGGCAGCCGCCTGTACCCGGCTTAAAATTAGGGACAGCCGTCAGGCGCTCGTTGCACGCGCGCTCGATCGGCTCGACCTCGACCGCCTAGCGCGTGCCCTGCGTCAGGCCGCGCGCATCGACCGGGCCGCAAAGGGATTAGAGCGCAGCGATGCCTGGGCGCTGTTAAGACGCCTAGCACTTGACCTCGCCGGCCTGCCCGGCCCGGCGGAATTTGGAGAACAGCATGGATATTGACACCTACATGCAGGATCTGGGACGTGCTGCGCGCGAGGCTAGCCGCGTCCTGGCCCGCGCCGACACGACCCGCAAGAACCTGGCGCTTTACAAGATGGCCGAGGCCATCGAGCGCGATGCCGAGCGCCTGCTCGCCGCCAACGCACGCGACCTCGATGCGGCACGCGCCGGGGGCCTCTCTGAAGCGCTCATCGACCGCCTTACCCTCACCAGCAAGACGGTGACCGGCATGGCCGAGGGGCTACGCCAGATTGCACAACTGGCCGACCCGGTGGGCGAGATCACCGACCTGAGATTCCGCCCATCCGGCATCCAGGTGGGCAGGATGCGCGTGCCGCTAGGGGTGATCGGCATCATTTATGAAGCCCGCCCCAACGTCACCGCGGACGCCGCCGGGCTCTGCCTTAAGGCCGGCAACGCCGCCATCCTGCGCGGCGGGTCGGAAGCCCTGCACTCCAACCAGGCCATCGCCGCCTGCGTGCGCGAGGGGCTTATCGCGGCGGGGCTGCCCGAGACCGCCGTGCAGGTGCTGGAGACCACGGACCGCGCCGCCGTGGGCCGGCTCATCACCCTGAAGGAGTACGTGGACGTGATCGTGCCGCGCGGCGGCAAGGGCCTCATCGAACGGGTGATGGCCGAGGCGCGCATCCCCGTAATCAAGCACCTGCACGGCAACTGCCACGTCTACGTCGACGACCGGGCCGACCCGGGCAAGGCGGTGCGCATCGTCGAGAACGCCAAGACGCAGCGCTACGGCACCTGCAACACGGCAGAAAGCCTACTTGTGGCGCGCGCCATCGCGCCCGCCCTGCTGCCGGAACTGGGCCGCATGCTCTCCTCGCACGGCGTGGAACTGCGCGCCTGCCCCGAGGCGCTGGCGATCCTTAAGCAGGCGGACATCCCGGGTGCGCGCCTCACGCCGGCCACCGAGCAGGACTGGTACGAGGAATACCTGGCTCCCATCCTGGCCGTGAAGGTGGTGGCAGGGCTGGATGAGGCGATTGCCCACATCAACACCTATGGGTCGCAGCACACTGATGCCATCGTCACCGAGGACTACGGTCGCGCCCGCCGCTTCCTGCGCGAGGTCGATTCCAGCAGCGTCATGGTCAACGCTTCCACCCGCTTCGCCGACGGCTTCGAATACGGGCTGGGGGCCGAGATCGGCATCTCCACCGACAAGATCCACGCCCGCGGCCCGGTCGGCCTGGAGGGGCTCACCTCGCAGAAATGGGTCGTGCTAGGGGATGGGCATGTGCGCGCTTAAGGAGAAGACATGCGTGAACTCAACTACCGCCTAATCTTCCGTCCCGAACCAGAGGGGGGCTATACGGTCACCGTGCCGTCACTGCCCGGTTGCGTGACGTACGGAAGTACGCTCGAGGAGGCCCGGGGCATGGCCAAGGATGCCATCGAGTCCTATCTGGCCAGTCTCGAACGTCACGGCGAACCCTTGCCGGACGACAGCGACACTTTCGAAGGCCACCTGATCCTGCGGCATGTCGCCTAAGGCGCCGGTGCTCACCGCCCGGGAAGTTATCCGTCTGCTCGAGCGGCATGGCTACACCCTGGACCACAGCACCGGCAGCCACCGGGTGTACTACAACGCCGGCAGCGGGCGCCGGCTGACCGTGCCGTATCATCGTGGCGACCTGCCCATCGGCACGCTCCTGGCCATCCTCAAGGCCTCCGGCATCCCGCGCGAGGAGTGGAAAACCTGAACTTAGACCCCATCGGCCTGCTCGGCGGCACCTTTGACCCCATCCACCTGGGCCACCTGCGCCTGGCGGAGGAACTGGGCGAGGCCCTGGGGCTTGCCGAGGTGCGCATCCTGCCCACCGGCACGCCGCCGCATCGCGCGCGACCCGAGGCCGGCGCGGCCGACCGCCTGGCCATGGTCCGCCTGGCCATTGCCGACAATCCGCGCTTCGTGCCGGACGAGCACGAGACCCACAAGACCGCGCCCTGTTACATGGTGGACACCTTGAGTGAGCTCCGTGCGGAATTGGGAAGTGAGCGCCCGCTCATCCTGTTCCTTGGCGCCGACGCCTTCCTGGGCCTCACCACCTGGCACGACTGGCGGCGGCTGTTCGATCTCGCGCACCTGGCGGTGGCACACCGACCCGGCTTCGATCCGGAAGCGGCCGCGCTGCCGGAGCCGCTGGTGCGCGAGCTCGCCGAGCGCCGAACGCAGACGGCCACCGATTTGCATGGCACCCCTGCCGGCCGCATCTTTCATCAGGCCACGACACCGCTCGACATCGCCGCCCGCCGCATCCGCGACCTCATCCGCAGCGGCCGCAGCGCCCGCTATCTGGTCCCGGACGCCGTGCTGGATTACATTGAACGCCACCGCCTCTACCGCAAGGAGCCCTGAGCGCCGCATGGACACCGAAACCCTCACCCGCATCGCCGTCGCCGCCCTGGAGGACATCAAGGGCAAGGAAATCACTGTGCTCGACGTGCGTCACCTCACCTCGCTGTTTGACCGGCTCGTCATCGCCAGCGGCGACTCAAGCCGCCAGGTCAAGGCCCTGGCCGATCATGTCGTCGAGAAACTGAAGGCGGCCGGGGCCGCGATCATCGGCACCGAGGGCGAACGGGCGGCAGAATGGATCCTGGTCGACGCCGGCGACGTGGTCATCCACGTCATGCACCCGGCGGTGCGCGCC
>DAITOH010000064.1:0-7839 GCA_036834225.1 Thiobacillaceae bacterium
ACACCGCGCAACGCAGCGATCCGTTCGCGCAGCAGGTTGTGCAGACCTTCCCTAGGGCGCGTCCGCTCTTCCACTGATACTCAGTGCACTTCCTCCCAGCCTGTGATCATAGCCTTGATGTGGGAGGTGACGGTAACCCCCGTCGTGGTCATATAGACGTGCACGATGACGAAGAAGAGCATCAGGAAGGCACCCAGCGTGTGGAAGAAGGCCACCCATTCCAGGCTCAGGAAACGGTCCCAACCCCAGGCCTGCCATTTGTCATAGAAGATGTAGAACCAGCCGGTGACCCAGATGAGCGGTCCCACGAAGCTCAGCACGAAAAGGTAGGCCAAGCGCTGCAGGGGGTTGTGTTTCTTAAGCGGTGTGGGGCGGTAAGGGTGGGGTTGCTGCAGAAAGATTCCCAAGAAATAGTACTTTATCATATCCCATACACCGTGGGTGGAGGGGAGATACTGGCGCCACTCGCCGATGGTGAAGTGCCAGAAGATGGCCAGCACCCACAGCCCCACCAAGACCCAGGCCGCCGTGGTGTGATAGTCCACCGCCCGCTCGAAGCCCAGCAGCCGGTAGCTGCCATGCACCTCGAAACCGGTGAGCAGCAGGAACAGGATGAGCGCCGCCTGCGACCAGTGCCAGAAACGCTCGAAACGCGTGAAGACGTAGATCTTTTCGGTCATTTCCCGGCTCCTTTGCGAGAGATGAAGATGCGGATGCCGCCGTGGGCGAGGACGCCCAGGAACGCCAGCCCGGCCAGGCCCCAGCCGGCGATGTCGAGCCACTCGTTGGCGCGCCGGCCCGGTATGTAGATCCCAGGCACCTTGTCGAGACGGCCGACGCCGTCTGATGGGGCGTGACACTGGGCGCAGGTCAGCGCGCCCTCCTTGGGCGCCACCATGTGGGTGATGGGCCAGCTCATCTCGGTGGCGACGAAGGCATATTTGCCGCTGTATTCGGCACCGATCTCGCGCATGCCGAACTCGATGGCCTTGTCCCAGTTGAAGTTGGTCCAGAAGGCAGCGTCTTTATCGCCCGAGAGGTGGAACACCAGTAGCTGGTTGTTGACCACGTCGTAGGGCTGCTTGCCGCGCATCACCTTGATCGGCCAGATCTTGGACTTACCGTCGGTGGGGCTGCCCTCGAAGCTGTTGAGCTTGACGACCTGGGTCGGGTCCAGCTTGGTCTCGCGCAGGGTGTAGTTGACCTTGCCGTTGAACCAGATGTACTCGGGGATAACGTTAGACTCGTATTTGAAGTCGCCCTTCTTGCTGTCGTAGGCGACGTTGCCGGCGCTGTCCTTGACCTTGAAGGGCTTGCCGTCCTTGTCCAGCTTGCCGGCGGTGGACCAGTCCCACCACATCCTGGTGGCCTTGCCGCCGCGGGCGTATTCCGGGATATGGCAGGTTTGACAGGCGATCTTGCGGGCGTGGGTGTTGAGGCGGGTCATCTCATGCGGGGTCTCGCCATGGCAGGCCTGACAGGTCGCCGGGTTGCCGCCGCTCTTGCTGCCGCGTATGAGCTGGCCCTTGGGTGCGGCGGTCGGGGCATAGCGGCTGCCCGGCACGTCGTGGCCGGTGGTCAGATGGCAGGTCCCGCAGGAGAAGTTCAGCCCGTCCTTGTCCATGTGCACGTCCAGATACTTGCCCGGCATGTTGAGCGAGCTGTCGAGATCGCCGTGCTTGACCCCATCGCCACCGCCACCATAGAAGTGACAGGCGCCGCAGGTCTTGCGGCTGGTCTTGCCGACGTTCTGGGCCACATCCTGCAGGTCGACCGCCGTGACGATCTTGCCTGAACCCGGCGGGAACTCCATTTCCTTATAGGGCGGATGTCCGGCCAGACCGGAGAGCTTGCGATAGGTGCCGGTGGTGTCATGGCAGGCCAGGCAGTCCACGTTGGTCTCAGCGCTGAAGTCGAAATTCTGGTCTTTCCAGCCGTAACCGACGTGGCAGGCGGTGCAGAACGCGTAATTGGAGGGCACGGCGACGCAGAAATTGTTGAGGACATGCTTTTTGCCCAGCCGCTGCTGCGTCTCCGGGTTCAGGAACTCCCAGGTCCAGTGCTTGCTACTGTGTACCTGTTTGGCAGCTTCGGTATGGCATTGCAGACAGGCTTTAGTGACCTCGGGGCCGCTGGCAAACGGGCGGTCCAGTTCCTTGAACATGCTGTGGTCGGCCGTGGAGGTCGGCGCACCCTTCGCTGAATAGGGCATGGGCGTCTGAGATCCGGCCGCCGTGGGTTGTGCCGCTCCCTTGTTGGCGGAGCTTGCCCCTGGGGCAGGGGTGGCCTGTGCGCTGACGAGCGCGAACAGGGTCAGTGCCGCCAGGCCGACAGTGCGTTTAACGGAGAACATGGCTAACTCCTCGAGGGTTGGTGTAGCAGACTCAGCAACCGCCGGCTCCACCGGCGGGCGGGGTGACCTTGGGTAGGATCATCTCGGGCGCGGGCTTGCTGGGATCCATGACCAGGAAGAGCTTCTGGTCCTCGGCCACCTGGGCCATCACCTCACCGACCAGGGGTCCGAACATCTAGCTCATGAGACCGGCGTTCAAGGTGCCGATATAGACCTTGTCATCATTCTTCTTGTAGACCGACACCTTGCAGGGCATGAAGATGGACAGGAAACGCACGTTGTCATCCTTGAGGATGGGCTTGGAATACTTGGTGCTGCACGTCTCGATCATCTTCACTGGCAGCACATTGCCGCCGTCCATCGCCACGGCGCGGGCTGGGTCGCGCAACCCGACCACGGGCCACCCATTGGCCTTGAGTTGTGGGTTGCCCTCGATGTTGTGCTGGATGCGGGCGATGGTCTCTTCGAAGCCGAACGGACTTTGCACTTCGTTGAACATCAGGTGCGGCATGGTGAGGTAGCCGCCGATGGCCACGACCAGAATGCCCACGACGGAACCGATGAGTGCCTTCAACACGGTCTGCTCCTCCTAGAGGTGAATTTTATCAAATTATAGTATACTCGACAACAGAGTCTTTTTATCAAGTATTTCGGCGGTTCAGACATTCATGAGTCCGCACGTTTGCATGCGCGCGCCCGCAGGCGGGCGCGGTCTGGCTCTCAAGAAACACGCCGGGCCGCCCGAAGTGTTTCTTGCACCCCCTTGTGGGGCGGGCCGGGCGTAGCCCGGCCCTGGGGGCGCTCAAATATCGCCCTCGGCCGTAGCGCGCATGACCCATCCATCTTGCGGTTGATGTCAAGCGCCCCCTTTCTATAAGCGCATCGGTGATGCCAAGCTAGCGTTCGAAACCGGCCACCTAGTTCATGTTCTAGTCCAGCGTGAGGACCTAGATGTTCTTGTCCGCGTCCTCCATGATGATGCGGCGCATGATGTAGAGCTTGCGCGGCTGCTGGGGCGGTGGGCTGAGCAGCATGGGCACGAAGAGCGGCACGGTATAGGTGGACTGCGGCAAATATTGCATCCACGGGTTGACCGCAACCTGCTGGGCCAGCGCGGGGCTGGTCAGAAGGGCCAGGCTCAGGAGCAGGGATTTCAGGGTTAGCCCAAGGTGCATGACAGTCTCCTCGATTGATCAGGTCAGCAGGTGCTGCAGGACATAGGGCAGGATGCCCCCCGACTGGTAATACTCGATCTCGATGGGGGTATCCAGACGCAGCTTCAGGGGGACATTCTGCCGCTGCCCATTCGATCTATGGATGACCAGGGTCAAATCTTGCTGCGGGCTGATCCCCTGTTCTAGCCCCTGGAGCTCGAAGGTCTCCGTACCGGTCAGGCCCAGACTGGCGGCATCCGTGCCCGGCATAAACTGCAGGGGCAGCACGCCCATGCCGGCCAGGTTGGCGCGGTGGATGCGCTCGAAGCTCTTCGCAACGACCGCCTTCACGCCTAGCAGCCGGGTACCCTTGGCCGCCCAGTCGCGCGAGGAGCCGGTGCCATACTCCTCGCCGGCGAAGACCAGGAGGGGCACATTTTCGCGCTGGTAGCGCATGGCGGCGTCATAGATGGACATCTGCTCGCCTGAGGGCTGATGTACGGTCACACCGCCCTCGCTGCCCGGCAGCATCAGGTTGCGAATGCGCACATTGGCAAAGGTGCCGCGCATCATCACCTCGTGGTTGCCACGACGGGCACCGTAGCTGTTGAAGTCCGCCTGCAGCACGCCGTGATCGAGCAGGTATTTCCCGGCCGGGGAGGAGGGCTTGATGCTCCCGGCCGGGCTGATGTGATCGGTGGTGACGGAATCACCGAAGATGGCGAGCGCCCGCGCACCGCGGATGACCGGGTCCGGCTTGGCGGATTGCTTGAAAAAGGGCGGCTCCTGGATGTAGGTCGAGTTCGCGTCCCAGGCATAGACCTGACCGCCCGGTGCGGGGACCGCGTCCCACAGCGGATTGTCGCGGCCAAGGTCGGCATAGAGTTTGGCATACAGGCTGGCATCGGAGGCTTTGGGCAGCAGGGCGGCCACCTCCTCGGCACTGGGCCAGATGTCGCGCAGGTAGACCGGACCGTCCTTGCCCTGACCGATGGGTTGCCGCTCCATGTCAATATCCACGCGTCCGGCCAGGGCGAAGGCTACCACCAGGGGCGGACTCATGAGAAAGTTCGCCTTGACGTTCTGATGCACCCGGGCCTCGAAGTTGCGATTGCCGGAGAGCACCGAACAGACCACCAGGTCGTGCTCGAGGATGGTCTTTTCCACCGCCGGCGGCAGGGGACCGGAGTTGCCGATGCAGGTGGTGCAGCCATAGCCCACCACACCGAATCCCAGCTGCTCCAGGTAGCCGAGCAGGCCGGTGGCCCTCAGGTATTCGGTCACCGCGCGTGAGCCTGGCCCCAGGCTGGTCTTCACGTGCGCCGGGGTGCGCATGCCTTTTTCCACCGCCTTCTTCGCCAGCAGGCCGGCTGCCAGCATCACGCCGGGGTTGGAGGTGTTGGTGCAGGAGGTGATGGCGGCTATGACGACGTCGCCATGCTTGAGCGTGCCGCCGCCATCAATGGCATGCGTCTTTAGCAAGCTGTCCTCGGCCTTGCCGTAGCCACCGTATGCGGGCGGCGAGGTGAGCAGGGTGCGGATGGTATCCTTGAGCGCGTACAGGTTGATGCGGTCCTGGGGCCGCTTGGGGCCCGCCACCGAGGGCTTGACCGTGGCGAGGTCCAGGGTCAGGACCTGGCTGTAGTCGCACTGCCCTTCGGCGGGGATGCCGAACAGGGCCTGGGCCATGAAGTAATTGCGCAGGGTTTCCACCTGCTCCGGGCTGCGGCCGGTGGCCAGATAGTACTGACAGGTGGCCTCGTCGACCGGGAAAAAGCCCATGGTGGCACCGTACTCAGGCGCCATGTTGGCAATCGTCGCTCGGTCGGTAACCGGCAGGGCTGCCGCACCTTCGCCGAAGAATTCCACGAACTTGCCCACCACCTTGGCGCGACGCAGCATCTCCGTGATGGTCAGGACGATGTCCGTGGCCGTCACCCCGGCCACCGGCCGACCGGTCAGATGCACGCCCACCACGTCGGGGGTGAGGAAGTAGACCGGTTGACCCAGCATGCCGGCCTCCGCCTCGATGCCGCCCACGCCCCAGCCCACGACGCCCAGGCCGTTGACCATGGTGGTATGCGAGTCGGTGCCGACCAGGGTATCCGGGTAGTAGACCCCGTCCTTTTCCATGACGCCGCGGGCCAGATATTCCATGTTGACCTGGTGCACGATGCCAACACCAGGGGGCACGATTTTGAAGGTGTTAAAGGCCTGCATGCCCCATTTCAGGAACTGGTAGCGTTCCCGATTGCGTTCGAACTCGATCCTCATGTTTTCCTGCAGGGCGTCGGGGCGGCCGAACACGTCCACCTGCACGGAGTGATCTACCACCATCTCTACCGGGACTAGCGGTTCGATACGCGCCGGATCCTTGCCCGCACGGGCGGCGGCACTGCGCATGGCAGCGAGGTCGGCAAGCAGCGGCACACCGGTGAAGTCCTGCAGCAGGATGCGCCCGACGACGAAGGGGATCTCCTCAGTCCTCTCGGCATTAGGCCGCCAGTTGGCGAGCGTGCGCACGTGCTGTTCCGTGATCTTCAGGCCATCGAAGTTGCGCAACACCGACTCCAGCACGATGCGGATGGATACGGGCAGGCGGCTAATGGCGCCGATACCAGCCTTTTCTAGCTGGGGCAGGGAGTAGAAGACACCGGTCTTGCCATTTCCGGCATCAAAGGTTTGGCGGGAGTCGAAAAGGTTGTGCATGGCGGTCGGGAATCGGCAGACAGGGGTCAAAGACGGAAGCTTAAGCGCTATTCTAAGTGAGTTTCCGATGATCCCTCTGACCATGACCGACTTCAAAGCACGCGCCCTTGCCTATCACGAGCTGCCGCGACCGGGAAAGATCTCGGTGGAGTCATCGAAACCTTGCACCACCCAGGCTGAGTTGTCGCTGGCCTACACGCCGGGGGTGGCGGAGCCGGTGCGCGAGATCGCACGCGACCCGAAGGTCGCCTATCGCTATACCAACAAGGGCAACTTAGTGGCGGTGGTGACGGATGGCTCCGCCATCCTGGGACTGGGTGACCTGGGGCCGCTGGCCGCCAAACCAGTCATGGAAGGCAAGGCCGTTCTCTTCAAGCGGTTTGCGAACATAGACGCCTACGACATTGAAATAAAAGCTGAATCTGTTGAAGAGTTCATCCGCACCGTCATCAACATCTCCCCCACCTTCGGTGGTATCAATCTGGAAGACATCGCCGCGCCGCACTGCTTCGAGATCGAGCAGCGACTGACAGAGGCCCTGGACATCCCCGTGTTCCACGACGACCAGCACGGCACGGCGGTGATCATCTGCGCCGGTCTTATCAATGCCGTGCACATCCAGGGCAAGCGGCTTGACGAGGTTAGGATCGTATGCCTTGGGGCGGGCGCCGCCGGCATTGCCTCGATGAATCTGCTCATAGAGATGGGGGTGCCCCGTGAGCACATCACCCTGGTTGACAGCCGAGGCGTGATCCACTCGGGGCGCGGCGATCTGAACCCGTTCAAGCAGGCCTTCGCCCGCCCGACCGACCTGCGCACCCTGGAAGACGCCATGCGCGGGGCGGACGTGTTCGTGGGTGTGTCGGGTCCCAACCTGGTCACACCGGCCATGGTCAGATCCATGGCCGATCGTCCGGTGGTGTTCGCTCTAGCCAATCCGGACCCGGAGATCCTGCCGCATGCGGCCCATGACGCCCGGCCCGACCTGGTCATGGCCACCGGACGCTCCGATTTTCCGAACCAGGTCAACAACGTGCTGGGTTTTCCCTTCATTTTCCGGGGCGCCCTGGACGCACGCGCCCGCCGCATCACCAAACCCATGCTGGTGGCTGCGGCCCGCGCGCTCGCGGACCTGGCGCGCGAGCCGGTCCCTGCATCCGTGCTGCAGGCCTATGGCGTGGACGCGCTCTCGTTCGGACGCGAATACATCCTGCCCAAGCCGTTCGATCCGCGTCTGATCGAGCGTATCCCGGCGGCGGTGGCATCCGCCGCATAAGCATGCGCGAAGCTCACTCGTACCATCTCGACCGGAGCGCTATCTGGGGCCTGAGGCCCTGCTCCGCCTAGCGCTTTATCGCCGACAACCGCGACCAGGTCACGTAGGAGCGACTGGACTACCTGGAAGACCCTTATCGGCTGTTCCGCTGCCACAGCATCATGAACTGTAGAGGTCTGTCCCAAAGGCTTGAGCCCCACGGCGGTCATCGGCACAATCAGGACATGCTGGTGAATGGGGCACTGTGAGCGAGATTACGGCCCATCGTCTGCGCTGGCGTTGCCGGCGTGCATGCTGGAACTCGACGCCCTGTTGTTAGCTTCTGTCAAGGACAGCTACCGGGATTT
>DAITOH010000065.1:0-7820 GCA_036834225.1 Thiobacillaceae bacterium
CTGAAAGCAGGCCTACTTGCCAGCGAACTCCTCCAACTTCCGCGCCCGGATGACGTTGCCGTCGAGCGCGGCCTCCTTGGCCGTGCCACCGTAAGCCAGGACCATCAGCTGCGAGTAATAGAGCACCGGCATGTTGAATTTGGTGCCGTATTTCTTGTTGATCTGGCCCTGGTAGAGCTCGGTGTTGGCCTGGCACAGCGGACAGGGGGTGACCAGCATCTCGGCACCGTTGTCGTAGGCGCTCTCGATGATGTCCTTGATCTGCGCCTGCGCCTTGTCCGGCTCGGAGAAGGCGAGCGCCCCGCCGCAGCAGGTGACCTTCTGGTCATAGGGCACGGCCTCGCCGCCCACGGTCTCGATGAGCTTGTCGAGATAGACCGGGTTCTCGAACGATTCGCCATGGATGCCGAAGGGGCGGTTGGTCTGGCAGCCTACATAGCCGGCGAACTTCATGCCCGCGAGCGGCTTCTTCACCGGCTTCTTGAGCTCGTCGTAGCCTAGGTCCTCGATTAGCACCTCGACCATGTGCTTGATCTCGGGGATGGCCTTGATCGAGAGCCCCGCCTCTTTCAGCGCCTCCTGGGTGTCAGCCATCAGGTCGGAGTTATGCTCCAGGCGCTCCTTGGACTCGCGCGCCCCCAGCCAGCAGGCGGCGCAGGTGGCGACGATGTCCTGGCCGGGCAGGTTGGCCTCGGCCAGGGCGAAGTTGCGCGCGTTCATCACGAGTCGCGGCAGCTCGCCCGACTCGGCGTAGCTGATGGAGGCCCCGCAGCAGTTCCAGTCCGGGATCTCGGTGATCTCGATGTCCAGGGTCTTGCACATGGACTCCACCGAGGTGAGGTAGTTGGAGGCGGATGCGCCTTTTTGGGAGGAGCAGCCGGGGTAGAAAGCGTATTGGCGCCGGCCGCTACGCTTAACGTTTGCTTCGCTCACGTTAGCCTCTGCCGAAACTTCGTTTTCCTTGCGTGCCATGTCGAAATCTCCTTACGCCTCCGCCTTGGCGGCCTTGCGCTTGGCCTCCAGTTCCCTGGCCTTGGCGAGCATCTTCTGGATCCCAGCGACGTCCTTGCACTTGTGCCCGCCGCCCAGGGCCTCGAAGATGTTCAGGCGCTTGGCCTTGATAAGACCCAGGGCCACGTCCTTCATCTCCAGGCCCTTCTTGATGCCGGCCATGAAGCCGTCCTTGAAGTAGAGCGACTGGGTGAGCTTGACCTCGTTCACCCGCCCGGTCTTGGTGCAGTTGTTCCAGAAGGTCTGCGACAGGTGCAGGGTGGGCTGCATCTTGGGGGCGAGGCCCAGCCGGTAGGCATACTCGGCGATGCCGTGCATGATGTGGGTGATGGGCAGTTTGCGCGGACAGCGCACATAGCAGTTGTAGCAAGAGGTGCACATCCACATGGAGTTCGAGGTGAGTACCTCCTCGCGCTTGCCCGCCCGGATCATCATGAAGATCTCCTGCGGGGGGTGGTCCCAGCCGGAATGGAAGTTGGTCGGGCAGGAGCCGGAGCACACGCCGCACTGCATGCACATCTTGACCCATTCGCCCATCTCGACCTGTTCCTCGATCTCCTTGAGGAAGTTGTTCTTGTACTTGGCGGCCATCTGTTGGTTTGCGTTGCTCATATGCGCCTCCTGCCTCAGAAGCCCTTAAAGGGGGACATGCCGATCTCCTGGATCTTGGCCACATAGTCGTTGATCTTGCGCGGCAGGGTGTCGATGTCGGTGATGGCCACTTCCAGGTCGTATACCCGCTCGGTTTCCAGGTTCATGTTCTTCAGGGTGTCGCCCACCTTCGAGAGCCGGTAGCGGCCGAGCTCGGAGCCCTTCACGAAGTGGCACTGGTACTCCTCGCCGTGCTTGCAGCCCATGAGCATGACGCCGTCGTAGCCGGAGTTGAGCGCGTCCGTGATCCAGATGGTGTTCACCGAGCCCAGGCAGCGCACCGGGATGACGCGCACGAAGGCGGAGTACTCGTTGCGGTTCATGGCCGCCATGTCGAGTGCCGGGTAGGCGTCGTTCTCGCAGGCCAGGATCAGGATGCGCGGCTTCCCGGAGAATTCGTCCGGGATGTTCACCGCCTTGATCTGCGCCCCCACCGTGTTCACCGAGTAGTTCTCGAAGGAGATCACCCGCACCGGGCAGGCCCCCATGCAGGTGCCGCAGCGCCGGCAGCGGCTCTCGTTGAACACCGGGAAGCGCTTCTCGTCCTCGTCGATGGCGCCGAACGGGCACTCCACCGTGCAGCGCTTGCACTGGGTGCAGCCCTCCAGACGCGCGGTTGGGAAGGAGAGGTCGCCGGCGCGCGGGTGTGCGGCGCGGCCCAAGCTCGCATTCTCCATCGCCTGTATCGCCTTCATGGCCGCACCGGTGGCGTCTTCCTGGGCCTGGGCGATGTCCATCGGACGGCGCACCGGGCCGGCGGTGTAGATGCCCGTGCGGCGGGTCTCGTAGGGGAAGCAGATGAAGTGGCTGTCGGTGAAGCCCCACTTGAGCTGCGGGATGTCCGGGCCCTGCCGGTAGGTGAGGTTGAGGATGGAGATGGGTTTCTCCTCCACCACCGGGGCGGCCGACTCGGCACCCTCGGCCCCTTCGGCGGGTGCTGCGGCCACGGCGTCGATATTCACGCCGGAATTGGGCACCACACCAGTGGCCAGGACCACCAGGTCGGCTTCGATCTGGGCGTTTTTGTCGTCGAGGATCAGGTCATGGAACTTGACCGTGCAGGCGTTGCCGTTGGGCACCACCTCGGAGACCACGCCCTTGGAGAAGATCACCCCCTTGTTCTGGGCCGAGCGGTAGAAATCCTCGCCGTTGCCAGGGGTGCGCAGGTCGGTGAAGAGCACCACCGTGTCGACGTCCGGGTTGGCGTCCTTGAAATACATGGCCTGCTTGATGCTGGTGTTGCAGCAGTAGCCAGAGCAGTAGGTCAGGTGCTCTCCGCTGGCGTCGCGCTGGCCGGCGCACTGCACGAAGACCACGGACTTCACCTCCTTGCCGTCGGCGCGCTTGATGATGCCGCCGTTGGCCGCGCGGGCGAGCGCCTCCAGACCGGCCTGATCGACCACGTGCGGCGTCTTGCCGTAGCCCAGATGGGGCAGCTTGTTGGCGTCGTAGAGGTTGAAACCGGTGGCCTGCACGATGGCGCCTATGTCTTCGGTCACCATAGGGCCGCTTTCCATGGCGATGTCGACCTTGAACCGGCCGGGGGCGCCGGCGGTCTTGGCGATGGTGGAATTGAGGTAGACCTTGATGTTGGCATCGGCCTCGATCTGTGCCACCAGATCGGCCACACCGTTGTCCTCCGGGGCTTTGAACGGTTCGCGGGTGGGTACGCGCTTGTAGAGCTTTGCTGCCCAGCCGCCGAGCGCGCCGGTCTTCTCGACCAGCACGACCTTGTAGCCGGCCTTAGAGGCCTCCAGGGCAGCCGTCATCCCGGATATGCCGCCGCCGACCACGAGCAGGGTCTTGTTCATGCCGGTGTTGGGGTTGCCGGAGGGCTGGGTCATGGCCTTGACCTCGGCACAGGCCATGCGCACGTAGTCCTCGGCCATTTCCTGCGTGGTCTCGCGCGCCTCCTCGGTGTCGGGCCGCACCCAGATCACGCCCTCGCGCAGGTTGCCGCGGGAGATGGCGGTGGTCGGGAAGTTGAAGGCCTCGGTCTTGGCCCGGCGCGAGCAGGCGCAGATGGCGGCGTGAGTGACGCCGTCATTGTCGATGTCGGCCTTGATCATCGCCACGCCTTCGGCCGAGCAGAGGAAGGAGTGGGTCTTGACGACCTGCATCTTGCCTTCCTTCTTGGCGACAGCCTCCAGGGCGGCAATGTCCAGGCGTTCGCCCAGACCACAGCCGGTACAGATGTATGCAGCGTATTTCTTCTCAGACATGCTCAAGCCTCCGCACGGGCAACCTTGTTGACGACCTGGATGGCGCGCAGCGCGGCCGCGGTGGCGCTCTGCACGGCGCGGTTCACATCCAGCGCGTTGGTGGCGCAGCCGGCACCGAAGATGCCGGCGTTGGCCGGATCGGCCATGATGAAGCCGGACGAGTCGGCCATGACCTCGGCCGGGATCTCCACCCCCTTGACCGAGGGTTCCATGCCGACCGCCAGCACCACGAGGTCATGCGTATTGGAATAGCGCTTGTAGCCCTCGGTGTTCACGCCCCAACAGACCGGGTTGCCGTCCTTGTCCTGGGAGATGCGCGCCACCTTGGACTTGATGAAACTGACGTTGGGATTAGCCTTGACCTTCTGGTAGAAGTCCTCGAAGCGGTCGATGGCGCGGATGTCGATGTAGTAGATGGTGCTCTTGCCCGCGTCGCCGTAACGCTCCTGCACGTAGTGGGTCTGCTTGAGCGATGCCATGCAGCAAAAGCGGGAGCAGTGGCGCAGATGGTTTTCGTCGCGCGAGCCGGCGCACTGGATGAAGGCGACGTTCTTCGCCTCCCTGCCGTCGGACGGGCGCAGGATCTTGCCGCCGGTGGGCCCATGCGGGTCGGCCAGGCGCTCGAATTCGACGTTGGTGATGACGTTGGGAAATTCCCCATAACGGTAGGGGGTGATCTTCTCCGCATCGTAGGGCTTCCAGCCGGTGGCCCAGACGATGGCGCCTGCCTTGAGGCTTACCACCTCTTCCTGCTGCTTTAGATCGATGGCGCCGTATTTGCAGGCCGCGCGGGCGGCCTCGGCCTCGGGCGTGCCAATGATCGCGCGGTCGATGACGTAGCGCTGGGGATAAGCCATGCTGTGCGGCAGGTAGGCGGCCTTCACCTTGCCCAGGTTGTAGTTGAAGGCGTCCGGGATCTCGGTCGAGACCGCCTTGGCGCACTCGCCGCAGGCGGTGCATTTGTCATTGACGTAACGCGGCGTGAGCTTGACGGTGACCGTGTAGTCCCCCTTGCTGCCACTGATCCCCGTTACCTCGGCCAGGGTCAAGACCTGGATGTTGGGATTGGCCTTGAGGCGGCGCAGGTTGATCTCCAGCCCGCAGGTGGGATGGCACATCTTGGGGAAGTAGCGGTAAAGCTGGGCGGTGCGGCCGCCGAGCCAGGGGTTCTTCTCCAGCAGCACGACGCGCTTGCCGGTCTCGGCCGCTTCCAGCGCCGCGGTCATGCCGGCGATGCCCCCGCCCACCACCAGGATGGTCTGGTTGGTCGCCACAACTGACGTCATGTGTCGCCTCCGAAGGTTGATACAGGTAAAGGGGGATTTGCGGTCCGATCCGCAAAAACTGGCGAATGTTACCTTGCAAAGACCGCCTGGGCGACCATCGGGTCAATCGAATGTTTCTATGCGGAAATAGATAGCGTAAATCTGACGGGACCGAAGGGTTACAGAGGACAGCCTTTCGGCGCGCAACGACGCCTGATCGAACGCCATGTGTCCGTCTGCTTAAGCCGCATGGTTTTCTGGGGCCCAGGCTGCGGTCTTTAGGGAAGGTCTGCACAACCTGCTGCGCGAACGGATCGCTGTGTTGCGCGGTGCTCGCTCCCTCGCCTAACTCATTGTTATGTCTCGGTCGCTGCGCTCCGTGCGCCTTGCGCTCCGTCCGCTCGCGACGGTCGTGCAGACCTTCCTTAAGTCAATCAAGGGGTCGCGGGGAGGGTTGGGCGCTGCCCCCGGGCGATCAGATGTGCACACTGACCGGCGACGTGTTGCAGGCCTCTCCAGGTGCTGTCGGCACCTCGAACACCTCGAAGCGCAGAGCCGCTAGGTCCGCCAGGACATAGGTCGGCCTTGCCCCCACACCGCCCACGGTGCCGGGGTTGACCAGGAAGGTGGTGCCGCCCTTGACGTTGTCGACCCGGCGCACGCTATCGCGATGATCATGGCCGCAGCAGACCACGTCATAGTCCCCGGTGAGCGCCATGGCGGCGGCATAGTGGGGGAAGTGCACCATGAAGAGGGTCCGCTCGGCCAGATGCACCACGCCGTCCTGGCCATGGTAGCGAACGACACTGTCCGGTTCGTGCGCGAGCTTGTTCATGGCATAGAGGTCACCGGTGTTGTTGCCGTGGATGACGTGCACCGGCAGGCCGAACTTCTTCAGCACGCGCAGCGTCGTCGGCGCCACCACATCACCGCAATGCAGCACGGCCTCGGCGCCGCGCGCCTTGGCATCCTCGACGGCATGCTCGAGCAGGCGACGGTTGTCGTGCGAATCGGAGAGGATGCAGATCTTCACGGTAGCGGTCATCGGGGCAAGGGATTGGTTGGCTTAGGCGCCAAGGCCTGCAAGTCACACAGTGCCCCCCATCAGAAAGGCGGCTTTTTCGGGGCCTCGTTGTACATGGCAATACTATCGAGGATCTCCTTTTTCGCCGCCTCGGCCCCTTCCCAACCCACCACGCGCACCCATTTGCCCTCCTCGAGGTCCTTGTAATGCTCGAAGAAATGGGCGAAGCGGGCGAGCAGCTCCTCGGGCATGTCCTCGGGTCCGCGGGCCTTGGACCATTGACGGCAGAGTTTGTCCACCGGTACCGCCAGAAACCTTGGCGTCATCGCCCGACTCGTCGGTCATGCGCAGCAGGGCCACCGGCCGGCAGCGGATCACCGAACCGGAGATCAGCGGGATGGGCGTGACCGCGAGCGCGTCGCAGGGATCGCCGTCATTGGACAGGGTGTGGGGGATGTAGCCATAGTTGCAGGGATAGTGCATGGCCGTGCTCATGAACCGGTCCACGAACAGGGCGCCGGTCTCGTGGTCGACCTCGTACTTCACGGGGTCGGAATGGGCGGGGATTTCGATAATGACGTTGATGTCATTGGGCACGTCGCGCCCCGAACTCACCCGGTCCAGATTCATGGCATCACCTCGGCTGGAATTGAAGATGGCGGATTATAGCGACCGGCAACGCAGCGGCCAGCTATGGCATGTTTTAGCCGGATCATCGCACGAAAGCCCCTCATGCCCGAGTCAACCGAGTTCGAGGAATATGGGAATATGTCATCTGCGGCGAAACCAGCGCGGGCCGCAAGTTCAGGCCCAGCGACTGGCCGAACGCCTGTGCAGCCTGTTCGCCAAGACGGGCCCGAACAATCGGACGTGCTATCCCCCCCACGCCTTTCCCGTGAGCCGGGAAGGCTCAGTCTGCGTGGTAGTGAACAAGGCCATCGTGGCCGATGACCCCATGGCAATCCTGATGGATTTCGCCCGCGATAACGACCTCAAGGTGGTCGGGGGCGGGAAGGTTCCGCGAGACTGATCGGCCGCAAAGGCCGATGGTGTGGCCGGTGTGGCCCGGATCTGCGCTCAGGCCATCGCCTTGATGGCCGCCGACAGCCGGCTCTTGTGACGGGCGGCCTTGTTCTTGTGCACGATGTTCTTGTCGGCGATGCGGTCGATGACCCTCATGGAAACCTGGAAGGCGGCCTGGGCAGCGGCCTTGTCGCCTGACTCGATGGCCTTGCGAACCTTTTTCACGGCAGTGCGGTAATCTGAACGCAGCGCCGCGTTGTGCAGACGCCGGGCGGCGTTTTGCCGGGCGCGCTTTCTCGCCTGGGCGGTGTTGGCCATGCTCTAACCCCTCGGGAAGATGCAGAGAAACGATGATATTAATAATACACGCGGCGCCTGACAAGCCGCACTCACCCCGATTTCCCGTATCTCACCCATGAACCTCCTCAGGGCCCTCGCCTCGGTCAGTTCCATGACCTTGCTGTCGCGCATTCTAGGGTTCGCGCGCGACGCTATCATCGCCAGGGCATTCGGCGCGGGGGCCATGACCGATGCCTTCTTCGTCGCCTTCAAACTGCCTAACCTGCTGCGCCGGCTGTTCGCCGAGGGTGCCTTCTCCCAGGCCTTCGTGCCGGTGCTGGCGGA
>DAITOH010000066.1:0-7688 GCA_036834225.1 Thiobacillaceae bacterium
GGACATCATCTTCGACCCCAACAGGGCAACATGCACGACATCGGCAAGAACATCGTCAGCGTGGTCCTGGGCTAAGACAACCACGAGATCGTAGACCTGGACGTGATGGTGCCGGCACAAAAATCGGCGAGGCGGAGCGGGTCGAGGCCGCGCACGACGACTATTCGGCCATCCTGCTCAAGGCCCTGTGCGACCGCTTGGCCGAGGCGTCGGCTAAGCGCCTGTACGAGCGGGTGCGCAAGGAGCTGTGGGGCTATGCGGCCGACGAGCGGCTCATCGACGAGCAATACCGCGGCATCCGCCCCGCCCCCGGCTACCCAGCCTGCCCCGAGCACACCGAGAAGGGACCGCTGTTCGACCTGCTGCATGCTCAGGAGGCGATCGGCGTCACCCTGACCTAGGCCGTGATCAAGCTATTGCGCCGCACCCTCCATTACGCTGCCTATGCGGTCGCCGTGGTGGTGATCGTGCTTTCGTCGATCGCGCTGGTGCTGCGTTTTTTGATCATGCCGAACATCGACCGCTATCGCCCCCAGGTGGCACAGCTAATCGGCGAGGCCACGGGCGTGCCGGCCGAGATCGGAGCGCTCTCGGCCGACTGGCGCGGGCTCTCACCCCACCTGCGCCTGGACGACGTGCGCCTCGTGCCGCCAGGCGAGCCGCCCGCCCTCACTCTGCCGCGGGTAGAGGCCACCGTGTCCTGGACGAGCGTGCTGCTGGCAGACCTGCGCCTGTCCTCCATCGAGATCGACCGGCCCCACCTGGTCATCCACCGTGACAGGGCGCGTGTGATCCGTGTCGCCGGCATCCCCGTGAACACGCCGGGCAGCAGCAGCCCCTTCCCGGACTGGCTGCTGAAGCAACGCATGACCGTGGTGCGCCAGGCCACCTTGATCTGGCAGGACGACCTGCTGCAAGCACCTCCGCTGACCCTGTCCGATCTCAACCTCGTGCTCCTCAACCGCTTAGGTCGGCATCGCCTGGCCATGACGGCCCGGCCGCCGGACAGCGTCGCCCGTAGGCTCGACGTACGCGCGGATTTCAGGGGCCGCACGATCGAGCAACTGGAAGACTTTTCCGGCCAGCTCTATGTCCATGCCGAAGGGGCCGCCCCGGCTGCCCTGGGCACTTGGGCCCCCTGGGCCCAACTTACGGTGCGCAGCGGCGTTGGGGCACTGCGTTTCTGGTTGGATTTTTCGCAGCAGCGGGTCGATGGCGTGGTGGGCGACGTACGCCTGCTTCAGGTCGGGCTCGGCCCCACCGATGCACTGCCGGAGATCCGCTTCGAGCGGATCGACGGGCGAGTGGGCTGGCGCCGAACCGCCAAGGGCCAGGAGTATTACATCGAACGCCTAAGCTTCGTCTCACCGCTAGGCCGCAAGGCGGCACCTGCAAGCGTGCGGGTGCAAGTGGCCGACCGTGCCGACGGCAAGCTCGGTGAGCTGCGGGTGGAGGCCAAGGATCTGCGTCTGGAGGCCCTGAACGCGCTCATTGGCGCCGTACCCATTCCACGCCAGGCGCACGACCTGATCGAGGCCCATAAACCGCGCGGTTTCGTGGATCGTCTGCGCCTGATTTGGCGCGACAGGGACCACTACACGCTCAATGCGCGTTTCCGGGAAGTCGGGCTGCGCGCTGGCGGTGGTCTGCCGGGTATAAGCGGCCTGTCCGGTGAGGTCAGCGCCTCGAACCAGGGCGGACAGGCCCGCATTGATTCGCGACAGTTGGGCCTGGACGATGCCGAGGTCTTCCGCCACCCCCTGGCCTTCGATCGCGCCGAGGCCAAGTTGGTCTGGGAGTCGCGTCCCGATGGCGGGCTTGCCCTGAAGCTGCAAGACCTGCGCCTTGTTAACGCCGACCTGGACGCCACCGGCGGCGGCAGCATCCTGATGCGGCCGGGCGCCGCGCCGGAACTGGACCTGACCGCCCGTCTTAGCCGCGGTGTGGGCAACGCGGTCTGGCGCTATCTGCCCCGCACCGTGTCCAACGACGCCTACGAATGGCTTCGGCGCGGCATCAAGGCCGGCATCTCCGACGAGACCCGCCTGATCCTGCGCGGCCCCCTGGACCGCTTCCCGTTCCATCAGGGCGGTGGCCAGTTCCGGGTGGACGTGAAGGTACGCGATGCCCAGGTGGAGGTGGCACCCCGCTGGCCGCGTTTCATCGGCATTAACGGCTGGGTGGTGTTTCGCGACACGGCCATGGAGATCCTGGTGGACACGGCCCAGGTCGAGGGGGTGCCCGGGATTCAATTGTCCGGCATCAAGGGCCTGGTGCCGGACCTGCACTTCAGCAGCGCGGAAATCCTGCACATCGAGGGCCGCGCGCGCGGCGCCACTGCGGCCTTCCTCGACTACATCCGGGTAAGCCCAGTGTATGACTACACCGACCGCTTCACCGAGCACATGCGGGCTCAAGGACGTGGAGAGCTTGCCCTGCGCCTCAACATGCCTTTGCGCCACATCGCTGACAGCACGGTGGCCGGGGTCTACCGGTTTGTGGACAACCGGCTCGATCCGGGTCGGGGGATGCCGGTCCTGGAGCGGTTGAGCGGTGACCTTAGCTTCACCCACCGGGAGATCAACGCCAAGGGGCTGAGCGCGCAGCTGCTCGGGCACCCGGTCACACTGGGTGTGCAAAGCGGGGCGGGGGGACGCGTCAGCCTGAGCGTGGACGGCCGCATCGACCCCCCCGGCCTGGCGTCCTGGGTACCCGAACCGCTGCTGCGCCGTCTTGAGGGCACGACCAGCTACCGGGCGGAGATCGCCCTGCGGCAACAGCACACCGATCTTCGCATCGAAAGCGATCTGAGGGGACTGGCCATCGACCTGCCGGAACCCCTGGGCAAGCCCCCCGAGCGGCCGGAGTCCCTGCTCCTCACCCAAGGCAGCAACGAGGCTGGTCAGACCGTTATTGTCGCCAGATACGGTCAGATCCTCTCGGCGCGCGCATTGCTGGGCAAACCGGGCGAGCAGCCCAGCATCTCCGTGCTGATCGGCCATGGCGAGGCCCGTGCGCCGCGCAACCCCGGACTCACCCTTGAGGCCGCGCAGGGTCGCCTGAACCTGGACACCTGGCTTGCCCTGGCCGACGAGCAGGGCGGGGGCGAGCTGCACATCCACGCCGTCACCCTCACCGCCAATGAACTGATCCTGTACGATAGGCTCTTCAACGGCACGCAGATTATCGCCCGCCCGGCCGGAGAGGGCTGGCAGGTGCAGATCTCTGGACGCGAGCTGCAGGGGGACGTGAGATGGCAGCCCGGACAGAAGAACCCCAGCCTGGAGGCGCGGTTTCGGCGTCTGGCCATCCCGGCACCCGCGCCAGGCACTTCGGCAGGGCGGCGGCCGGAGTGGAACTGGCAGATCGATGCCGATGTCAGGGTGGACAGCTTCCTGGTCTCGGATCGCGACCTGGGCGCACTGCAGCTGCTCGCACGGCCCGATGCGCGCGGATTGCGGCTGCAGACCCTGCGCCTGACCAACCCCGACGGCCGTCTGGAGGCGGACGGACTGCTGTCCGGTCACGCCAAACGCTATTCCAGCATTAACCTGCGTCTAGACAGCAGCAACCTAAGCGGATTGTTTAACCGCCTCGGCTTCCCCGGACACATCCACCGCGGCGAGGGTAGTGTCACGGGGCGCGTGGGCTGGGAAGGCGGTCTGCCGGACTTCGCCCTGGACAAGCTTAGCGGCGAGCTTGACATCAAGCTTAAGGATGGGCAGTTCACCAAGCTCGACCCCGGCGCCGGCCGGCTCCTGGGCGTGCTAAGCCTGCAGGCGCTGCCCCGGCGTGTGAGCCTCGACTTTCGCGATGTCTTCACCGAGGGCTTCGCCTTCGACGAGATTGTCAGCCCGGTCCATCTGGAACGCGGTATCGCCCATCTGACCGACTTCAGCATGCGCGGCCCCGCCGCCAGCATCGTCATGAAAGGCCAGATCGATCTGGTGCGCGAGACGCAGACCCTGCATGTGGCCGTGCAGCCGCACCTGGAAGACACCCTGGCGGCCGGCGCGATGCTGGTCAACCCGGCGGTCGGGATCGGTACCCTGGTGGCCAGCCGGGTGCTCAAGAACCCCATCAGCAAGGCCGCCACCTTCGAATACATGGTCCGGGGCAGCTGGGCCGAACCCGAGGTAAGCCGCATCCCGCGTGCCCGGACGGCGGAGGATGGCGCCGCGAATGCCGCTCCCTGAACGACACGTAAGCGTCCGCACGATGGCGACAACCGGCACTCTCACACGGACGGCCGCGCGCCTTGTGTCTTGCCCCGCCCTGCCGGGATTGTGTAAGTTTCGGTTTAGCTGTGCCCCCGGGGCATCACCTTCCGAGCAGCTCCCTGTGGGGGCTGGGTCGCTCTTGGGGGTGGCCCGGCGAACGCATTGAGAGACCCGACAGGATCGCCGCCGTGAGCGCCAAACCCATAAGCCCCAAATCCACTTCCAGCTTCGCCAAGACCCGCGGCCGCACCGCACCCAAACCCGCGCCGGAATCCACCGGGGTGGTGCGCATGGCGGCCATCCAGATGGCCTCCGGGCCCAACGTGGCCGCCAACCTGTCCGAATGCGAGCGCCTCATCGCCATGGCCGCTGCCGGCGGTGCCAAGCTGGTCGCCCTGCCCGAGTATTTCGCCATCATGGGGCTGAAGGACACCGATAAGGTCACGGTGCGGGAGCAGCCCGGCAAAGGCCCGATCCAGGCCTTTCTTGCCGCCCAGGCGAAGAAGCACGGTATCTGGCTGGTGGGCGGCTCGGTGCCGCTGGACTGCGGCAACCCGAAGAAGGTCTACAACAGCTGCCTGGTCTACAACGAACGCGGCAAGCAGGTCGCCCGCTACGACAAGATCCACCTCTTCGGCCTGTCGCTGGGAACCGAGCAGTTCCGCGAGGAGGCCACCATCATGCCCGGCGATCGGGTGGTGGTGGTCGAGACCCCCTTTGGCCGCATGGGACTGTCAATCTGTTATGACCTGCGCTTTCCTGAGCTCTACCGGGCCATGGGCGACGTGGATTTCATCCTGGTGCCCTCGGCCTTCACCGCCACCACCGGCAAGGCCCATTTTGAAACCCTGGTGCGGGCGCGCGCCATTGAAAACCTGGCCTATGTCATCGCCCCTGCGCAGGGGGGGTATCACCTCTCGGGCCGGGAGACACATGGCGATACCATGATCGTCGACCCTTGGGGCAACGTGCTCGACCGCCTACCGCGCGGCTCGGGGGTGGTGACGGCAGGCATCAACCGGACCTATCAAGCAAGCCTGCGCCAGAGCCTGCCGGCCTTGAAACACCGTACCCTAAACTGCGGCAACATCGGCCATGTCGAAGTGATCAAGGCCGTCTGATCCTCTCAGCCCAAATGACCGACACTGCATCCCTCTTCGCCACCGCCCAATCCATCCTGCTCGCCCCCAATGAGCTGGACACCCCGCAGGTGGAATCCGTCTTCGGCCTGCTCGCCGCGCACAAGCTCGACGATGCCGACCTGTACTTCCAGTACACCCGTTCCGAGGCCTGGAGCTTGGAGGAGGGCCAAGTCAAGTCCGGCAGCTTTAACATCGACCAGGGCGTTGGGGTGCGTGCGGTGGTGGGTGACAAGACCGCCTTCGCCTACTCCGACGACATCACCCTGCCGGCCATCCGGCAGGCAGCGCTCACAGTGCGTTCCATCGCCCTCTCTGGCGGTGAAGCACGCATCCAGAGCCCGACCCGGGTCAGCGGCCGCAGCCTCTATGCCCCCATCGATCCGCTTGCCTCCTTCCCCGAGGCCGACAAGGTGGCCTTGCTGCACCGGTTGGAAGGCTATGCGCGCGCACTCGACCCGCGCGTGACCCAGGTCATCGCCAGCCTGGCCGGGGAATACGAGGTGGTGCTCATCGCACGTCTGGACGGGCGCCTCGCCGCCGACGTGCGCCCCCTCACGCGGGTGTCCCTGCAGGTTATCGTCGAGCAAGACGGACGCCGGGAACAAGGGACGGCCGGCGGCGGCGGCCGCTTCGATTACAGCCATTTCAGCGACGCGGTGCTACAGGACTATGCCGACAAGGCAGTGCGGCAGGCGCTGACCAACCTAGAGGCCAGACCGGCCCCGGCCGGGACTATGACCGTGGTGCTGGGATCGGGCTGGCCCGGCATCCTGCTGCACGAGGCCATCGGCCACGGCCTGGAGGGCGACTTCAACCGCAAGGGCTCCTCCGCCTTCTCCGGCCGCATCGGCGAGCGCGTGGCCGCCCCCGGCGTCACCGTCGTCGACGACGGCACCTTGCGTGAGCGGCGCGGCTCGCTCAACATCGACGACGAAGGCACGCCCACGCAATGCACAATCCTCATCGAGGACGGCATCCTGCGCGGCTACATGCTGGACAGCCTCAACGCGCGGCTCATGGGCATGGCCGTGACCGGCAACGCCCGGCGCGAGTCCTTCGCCCACCTGCCCATGCCGCGCATGACCAACACCTACATGCACGCCGGCGCGCACGACCCGCAAGAGATCATCGCCTCGGTGAAGAACGGCCTGTATGCCGTCAACTTCGGCGGCGGCCAGGTCGACATCACCAGCGGCAAATTCGTCTTCTCCGCCGTCGAGGCCTACCTGATCGAGGACGGTCGTATCACCCAGCCGGTCAAGGGCGCCACGCTAATTGGCAACGGCCCGGACGTGCTCACCCGGGTCTCCATGATCGGCAACGACCTCGCGCTCGACCCCGGTGTGGGTACCTGCGGCAAGGAAGGTCAGAGCGTGCCGGTTGGCGTCGGGCAACCCACGCTGCGCATCGACGGGCTGACGGTGGGGGGGACGCACTGATAAGAGATATCAGGCAGGTTGCACCTGAAGAGGCGTGCCCCAAAGTGTCGGTTCTCGGCAAGCATCTTTACCGTGAAAGCCGCAGCGCCTCGGTCCACTTCAGTCCCGACATCTTACGGATGGCGCGAGCCAGGTAATAGAGCACCGCTGCCATCATCAACATCGACGGCAGTGCGATGACGGGATAGCTCAACAGGGTAAGCCTGCCGAGCTCGGCATTGAACTCCGGTGTGCCAGCCGGGCTCACCACGATCCAGGTGGCAAGCAGGTAGTTCATGACGGAGGAGAAGAAGAAGGCCCCGCCCAGCATCCAGGTGGCGGTGCGCAGCCGCGCCTCGAAGGCTTGCAGGTTGCCGCGCTCGGCCAGGCATTGTTCGATGCGCTCGACGTGCATGATGGCCGGGCTCATCAGGATCAGCCGCACCAGCGGACGCCGGGTGAAAGCGGAGGCCACCACGATCAGTCCCAGCACGCCGGGGATGGCCGCCTCCTTCACCGCCAGCCAGCGAGCATCAAGCTCAAGCAGGCCTATGCCGCCGGTAAGCAGGGTGCTCACCAGCCCGAGGACGGCGAAGAAGTTGACACCGCGCCGCGCCAGGAGGTCACGCAGCCCCCAGCCCAGCGGAAAGGCCAGGGCCAGCAGCAGGGCATAGACCGGCCCCAGCCGTTGCGGATCGCTCAGCTGCATGAGGATCAAGGCGGGGATAAGCAGGGTGATGAGCAGTTCGACCCAGGGGCTGGGTCGGTTTTGAGTGGATTGCATGATCAATATCGCCTCGGGTCTGAATCAGGGCTACACCACGGGATTGCCATCGGCGATCCATCGGGTGATGCCGTTGCGTACGTTGTATGCGCGCGTATAGCCCACTTGCGCCAGCTTGCGCGCC
>DAITOH010000067.1:0-7585 GCA_036834225.1 Thiobacillaceae bacterium
GGCCGTCCCAAGGCAGTTGCGTGCCCCCTCGGGGGGCGGACGCGAAGCGGCCGGGAGGGCGTGATTCCAGGGATGTCTGATCCCCCCAGGACGCTGCTCGTCGGCATTGATCTAGGCGATCCGGATTACGCCGAAAGTCTGGCCGAGCTGGTTCTCCTCGCCCGGAGCGCGGGGCTTAAGGTGACCCAAGTGGTGGAGGGGCGCCGTCAAAAGCCCGACGCATCAACCTATGCCGGCTCTGGCAAGGTCGAGGAGATCGGCCGCGCCGTGGTCGATACCCGAGCCGGTCTGGTGATTTTCAACAACGATCTCTCTCCTTTGCAGGAGCGCAATCTGGAAAAGGCCCTGCAGTGTCGGGTGTTGGATCGCACAGCCCTCATACTGGACATCTTTGCTCAGCGGGCCCGCAGTGGCGCCGGCAAGCTGCAGGTGGAGCTTGCCCAGCTGCGCCACTACGCCAGCCGGCTGGTACGCGGGTGGACCCACCTTGAGCGGCAGCGGGGCGGTATCGGTATGCGCGGCGGCCCGGGCGAGACCCAGTTGGAGATCGACCGGCGCCTCATTGCCGGCAAGATCAAAACCATAGAGGGCAAACTGGCCAAGCTGGAGAAGAGCCGCGCCATCCAGCGCCGCGCCCGCCACCGCGGCGGAGTGCTCTCGGTTTCCCTGGTGGGCTACACCAATGCCGGCAAGTCCACGCTCTTCAATCGTCTGACGCATGCCGGCGTCTATGCCGCCGATCAGCTGTTCGCCACGCTGGACACGACTACGCGCAAGCTGTGGCTGCCAAAGGCCGGTCAGGTGGTGCTATCGGACACGGTCGGTTTCATCACCCGCCTGCCGCACAGTCTGGTGGCGGCCTTCCATGCCACCCTGGAGGAGACGGCGCATGCCGACCTTCTGCTGCACGTGGTGGACAGCGCCAGCCCCAATCGTCTGCGTCAGATGGAAGAGGTGAACAAGGTCTTAGCCGAGATCGGCGCGGAACCGGTGCCCCGGATCCTGGTCATGAACAAGATCGATCTGACCGGCGCCGAGCCCCATGTGACGCGGGATGAGTGTGGTAACATCGCCAGCGTTCACTTAAGCGCCCGGACGGGGCAGGGCACGGACCTGATCAAGCAGGCCCTGATCGAATTTATCAGGTCGCGGCACCCGGTTCCAGAGCAACAAGCGGATATCAAAGCAGCGGAAATCACAGCTGATGGCATGGAATGATCCCCAATGGGGCAACCGCAATGACGGCGGCCCCCCCGATCTTGACGAGCTCTGGCGGCGTTTCAATCAGCGTCTGAACGCCACCTTCGGCCGTCGCGGCGGCGGTGGCAGCTCGGAGAGCCGTGGCGGCAAGGGTTTCAAGATGCCGGGCGGCGCCGGCATGATTGTCGGCATCCTGGTGGCCATCTGGCTGGCCAGCGGTTTCTACATCGTCGATGCCGGCGAGAGAGGCGTGGTTCTGCGCTTCGGCAAGTACGTCGAGACGACCCAGCCCGGACCGCGCTGGCACCTGCCTTACCCTTTCGAGTCGGTGGAGGTGGTCAACGTGGAGCAGGTGCGCACCGTGGAGGTGGGCTATCGCAACAACGTCAAATCCAAGGTCCTCTCGGAATCCCTCATGCTGACCGATGACGAGAACATCATCGACCTCCAGCTCTCGGTGCAGTACATCCTGAAGGACCCTGAGGACTACCTGTTCATGAACCGAAACCCGGACGAGGCGGTGAAGCAGGTGGCGGAGACGGCGATCCGGGAGATCGTCGGCAAGAGTAAGATGGACTTCGTGCTCTACGAGGGGCGCGCCGAGGTGGCCGACCGGGCGACTCGGCTGATGCAGCAGATCCTCGACCGCTACCGCACCGGCATCCAGATCAGCAAGGTCAACTTGCAGAACGCCCAGCCGCCGGAGCAGGTGCAGGCCGCCTTCGACGATGCGGTCAAGGCCGGTCAGGACCGGGAGCGCCTGAAAAACGAAGGTCAGGCCTACGCCAATGACGTCATCCCCCGCGCCCATGGTGTGGCCGCACGCCTTCTGGAGGAAGCCAATGGCTACAAGCAGCGGGTCGAGGCCAATGCCATCGGTGAGGCCGAGCGTTTCAAGCAGATCCTAGCCGAATACAACAAGGCGCCCCAGGTTACGCGTGAACGCCTCTATCAGGAGGCGATGCAACACATCCTGTCGAATACCACCAAGGTGCTGATCGACGACAAGGGCGGGGCCAATCTGCTCATGCTGCCGCTCGACAAGCTCATGCAGGCCGCCGGCGCGAGCGTGGCCGCCGAGCAAACCCAATTGCAGCCCGAGAGCACCCAGCCGGCGGCCAAGAACGACAACTTGTTCCGCTCACGGGACGCGTTCCGCAGTCGCGAGCGGGAGGAGCGGCCATGAAGAACATCGGCAACATCGTCGTCGCCGTCCTCGCCGGCCTCATACTCCTGTCGCTGTCGCTGTTCACCGTCGATCAGCGGCAGGCCGCGCTCGTCTTCCAGCTCGGCGAGATCGTCAGTGTGAAGAAGGAGCCGGGGCTGTATTTCAAGATCCCGCTCCTGCAGAACGTGCGCTATTTCGACAACCGCATCCTCACCCTGGATGCCACCACCCCGGAGCGCTTCATCACCTCCGAAAAGAAAAACGTCCTGGTGGATTATTTCGTCAAGTGGCGCATCATCGATGTGCGACGCTACTATGTCAGCTTCAACGGCGATGAGGCGCGTGCCCAAAACCGGTTGGCCCAGACGGTCAACGACGGCATGCGCGCCGAGTTTGGCCGGCGTACCGTGCACGACGTGGTCTCTGGCGAGCGCGACAGCATCATGGAGGTCCTGCGCAAGAACGCCGATGCCGATGCGCGCCGCTTCGGCATCGAGGTCACCGATGTGCGCATCAAGCGGGTCGACCTGCCGACCGAGGTGAGCGAGTCGGTCTATCGCCGCATGGAGGCGGAGCGCAAGCGCGTGGCCAATGAGCTCAGGTCGACCGGCGCGGCGGAGGCGGAAAAGATCCGCGCGGATGCCGACCGGCAGCGTGAGGTGATCGTGGCCGAGGCCTACCGGGATGCGCAGCGCATCAAGGGTGAGGGCGATGCCCGGGCAGCGGCCATCTATGCCGAGGCCTTCGGCCGCAATCCCGAGTTCTATGCCTTCTATCGCAGCATGGAGGCCTATCGTTCCAGCTTCCGTGGCAAGAACGACATCCTGGTGCTGCAGCCCAATTCGGACTTCTTCCGCTACATGAAGTCCCCACGTGGCGGCGGCAAGTAATCCTGGCAATACGGTGGGTCTGGGGGAGATCTTCGTGCCGGCGCTTGCCCTGATGCTGGTGCTGGAGGGCGTGCTGCCCTTCCTTGCGCCAGCGGTCTGGCGCGAGGCCTTCAGCCGCATGATCCAGCTTAAGGACGGTCAACTCCGGTTCATGGGTCTGGTATCCATGCTGGCCGGTCTCCTCCTGCTGTTCCTGGTATGAAACGGCCCTCTGACTCGCTCGCTCGTTGCCCCTCGAGGGGGTGGTCAGTTCCTTCAGAATGGCCGTGCGGAACTGACATGATGAGCCACGCTTGGCTGCTGCCCGAATACTTCGAGGACATCCTGCCGCCCTATGCGCGCCAGGTCGAGGGCTTGCGCCGACGCCTGATGGACCTGTTCGAGAGCTGGGGCTACGAGCCGGTCTGCCCCCCCCTGATGGAATACCTCGAATCGCTCCTCACAGGTGCCGCACAGGACCTTGACCTGAAGACCTTCAAGGTGGTGGATGGGCTCTCCGGGCGCACACTCGGGGTGCGGGCCGACATCACACCGCAGGTCGCGCGCATCGACGCCCACCTGCTCAACCGCCAGGGGGTGACCCGTCTTTGCTATGCCGGCACGGTCCTGCACACCCGGCCGGCCGCCCTGACGCACAGCCGTGAACTGCTGCAGTTGGGTGCCGAGCTGTTCGGCCATGCCGGTATCGAGGCCGATATCGAGATCCTCGATCTGCTGCTCGCCGCGCTGCAGGCAACTGGTTTGCCAGATTTGCGGGTCAGCCTAGGTCATGTGGGCATCTTCCAGGCCATAGTCGGCTCTGCCGGACTGTCCGAAGGCCTGCAGCAGGAGTTGTTTCTGGCCCTCCAGGCCAAGGACATCCCTGCGCTCGAGAGGCTTACGACCGGCCTGGCGGGCGGTCTGGCCGAGTCCCTCTGCCGGCTGCCCGAGTTGTATGGCGGGCCCGAGGTGATCGCAGCGGCACGCAGCATCCTCCCTGCGCTGCCCGGCATCACGCAGGCCCTGTCGGATCTGGAGCAGCTCGTGCAGACCGATCGCGGCATCAATCTGCTGGTCGACCTGGCCGACCTGCGCGGCTATGGCTACCACAACGGTGTCATGTTCGCCGCCTATGCCGGCGGTCAGGCCCAGGCCATCGCACTCGGCGGACGTTACGACGGCGCCGGGGCGATCTTCGGCCGCGCCCGCCCGGCAACCGGTTTCAGCCTCGACCTGCGCCGGGTGGTCAACGGCCTGACCGAGCCTAAACCGCGTCAGGGCATCCTCGCACCGTACGGCACGGATGCGGCCTTGCGCGCCCGAGTTCAGGCGCTCAGGGCGTCCGGGGAGCGGGTGGTGACGGAATTACCCGGCCAGCAGGCGCATCGCGCCGAATCCGGTTGCGACCGGATCCTGGTGCAGGAACAAGGCGAATGGCGGATTAAGCCACTGGTAGCCTGACCGGTTCGCGCATTCCATCTTTTCATTCAATGGGTCAATATGAAGAACGTGGTGGTCATTGGCACCCAGTGGGGTGACGAAGGCAAGGGCAAGATCGTCGACTGGCTCACCGACCGTGCCCAGGGGGTGGTGCGATTCCAGGGCGGACACAACGCCGGACACACCCTGGTGATCGGCGGCAGGAAGACTGTGCTGCACCTCATTCCCTCCGGCATCTTGCGCGAGAACGTGCGCTGCTACATCGGCAACGGCGTGGTCTGCTCCCCCCAGGCCCTGGTCGAGGAGGTCCGCATGCTCGAGAGTAACGGCATCGAGGTGGCCAACCGGCTCACCATCTCCGAGGCCTGTCCGCTGGTCCTGCCACACCATGTGGCACTGGATCATGCGCGCGAGGCGGCCAAGGGGGCGGGCAAGATCGGCACCACTGGTCTTGGCATCGGCCCCGCCTACGAGGACAAGGTCGCCCGCCGCGCCATCCGCATGCAGGACCTGTTTCACCGCGAGCGCTTCGCCGCCAAGCTGGGCGAGGTGCTGGACTATCACAACTACGTGCTCAAGCACTATTTCCATTGGGAGACGGTGGATTTCCACAAGACCCTGGACGAGACCATGGCGCTGGCGGAGAAGATCAAGCCCATGGTGGGCGATGTGCCGCGGCTGCTCTATGAGGCCAACCGGCGCGGCGAGAATCTGCTGTTCGAGGGGGCGCAGGGCACGCTGCTGGACATCGACCACGGTACCTATCCGTTCGTGACCTCCTCCAACTGCACCGCCGGTGGCGCCGCGACCGGGAGCGGCATGGGGCCGACGACCCTGCATTACGTGCTGGGGATCACCAAGGCCTACACCACCCGTGTCGGTTCCGGCCCCTTACCCACGGAGCTGTTCGACGACAACGGGCGCTGGCTGGCGGAGCGCGGGCACGAGTTCGGGGCCACCACGGGGCGGCCGCGTCGCTGTGGCTGGTTCGACGCGGCGGCGCTCAAGCGCTCCATCCAGATCAACGGTGTGTCGGGTCTGTGTGTCACCAAGCTGGACGTGCTGGACGGCATGGAAACGGTGCGCATCTGCACCGGCTATCGCCTCGATGGACAGTTGTGTGACATCCTGCCGGTGGGCGCCGAGACCCTGGCGGACTGCGAACCGGTCTACGAGGAAATGCCGGGCTGGAAGGCGAGCACCGTCGGCGTCAAGCACTATGACGACCTGCCGACGGCGGCGCGGAACTATCTGAGCCGGCTGGAGCAGCTGTGTGAAGTACCCATCGACATCGTCTCCACCGGTCCCGACCGCGAGGAGACCATCGTGCGGCGGCACCCCTACGATTGATCTGGCGCTCAGTGCGCCAGTACCAAGCGCTTGTACAGCCTAGTGTACTGGTTGGCGCTGGCCTCCCAGCTGAAATCCTTCTGCATGCCCGCCTGCATCAGCCTGCGCCAGGCGGTCTTGTCGGGATACGTCGACAGGGCGCGTCGCAAGGCCTCCCACAGGCCCTCGGCCGAGGGTTCGGTGAACACGAAGCCGGTGACGCCATCCTCCACCGTATCCTTCAGACCCCCCGTGGCGTACACCACCGGCACCGCGCCATAGCGTTGGCTGTACATCTGATTGAGCCCACAGGGCTCGAAGCGGGAGGGCATGAGGAAGATGTCGGAACCCGCCTCGATGCGATGCGACAGGCCCTCGTCATAGCCGATGATGCTGGCGACCCGGCCGGGGTGACGCGCTGCCAGGGCTAGGCATGCCTGTTCGATCGCCGGCTCACCCTTGCCCAGGATGGCCAGTTGTGCCCCCTCGGCCACCAGACGATCGGCGATCGCCACGATCCAGTCGATGCCCTTCTGGTAGGTCAGCCTCGAGATCACGCCGACCAAGGGAGTGTCGTTGTCGACTTCCAGATTCAGGTCCTGCTGCAAGGCAAGTTTGCAGCGTCTCTTGCCGGACGGCGCCCTGGCCGAGTATGCGCAGGGCAGGTGCAGGTCGCTGGAGGGGTTCCAATCGGCCATGTCGATGCCGTTGAGTATGCCCGTAAGACGGTCGCGGCGGCTGGCAAGCAGGCCCTCCATACCCATGCCCAGCGGGCTGTGCTGGATCTCCTCGGCATAGGTCGGGCTCACGGTGCTGATCCAGTCGGCGTAGTAGAGGCCGGCCTTGAGGAAGGAGAGATTGCCGTAGTATTCCACCCCCTCCACCTGGAAGCTGCTGGCGGGTAGTCCCAGGGGCCCGACCAGATCGGGCGGGAAGATGCCCTGGTAGGCCAGATTGTGTATGGTCATGAGGGTCGGGGCGCCGCCACCCATGTAATGCCGATAGGCCGGGGCAAGTCCGGTCTGCCAGTCATTGCAGTGCAGGACATCGGGGCGCCATTCCAGGGGTGAGCGCGGCGTGGCCAGCAGGGCGGCGATGCGGGAGAGCAGGGCGAAGCGCCAGGCGTTGTCGGGGTAGTCGCGTCCGCTGGCATCCTGATAGGGCCCGCCGTCGCGCTGGTAATGCCATGGGTAATCGACGATATACACCGGCACCCCCGTATCCGGCATCAGGGCCTTAAGCAGTCTCACCTCACCGAATCCGGGCAGGTCGTTCAGACGCACGATCTCGCGCTGATTGGCGGCGCCGGCGATGACGGCATGATAGCCGGGCAGCAGCAGCCGGCAGTCGACACCGGTCTCCCGCAGGGCGGCGGGCAGGGCGCCGGAGACGTCGGCCAGCCCGCCGGTCTTGACTAGCGGTCGTGCCTCGGAGGTGGCGAAGAGGACTTTCATGGCAGTAATCCAGATTGGCTGCAAACTCGGCAACGACGGACTCGGGGCATATCGCTGCTCTTGTTGGGGTCTTTTCGGTCAGCGCTCTTTATAACATCGATTCGGGATGACACTCACCCCTCCGT
>DAITOH010000068.1:0-7519 GCA_036834225.1 Thiobacillaceae bacterium
GCCTGGGTGGCCGCTGCGGTCACCGTGCTGTCCCTGGCGCTGATCATGCCGGCAGCGGTAGCCGCTTTTGCCGGCAAGACGGTGATCGAGCGCCTGCCCTGGATGCCGACCGTGGGACTAGAGCTCGCCTTCCGGCTGGATGGGCTGGCGCTGCTGTTTGCCTTGCTCATCCTGTGCATCGGCCTGCTGATCATCCTCTATGCTCGATACTACCTCTCCGAGCGCGACAGCATGGGGCGGTTCTACGCCTATCTGCTGCTGTTCATGGGCGCGATGCTGGGCATCGTGCTGTCCGAGAACGTAATCCAGCTGCTCGTGTTCTGGGAGCTCACCAGCCTCACCTCCTTCCTGCTCATCAGCTACTGGCAGCACCGCGAGGACGCCAGGAACGGCGCGCGCATGGCCTTGGCGGTGACCGGCGCCGGCGGGCTTGCGCTGCTGGCCGGCTTCCTGCTGCTAGGCGAGATGGTCGGCAGCTACGACCTGTCCGTGATCCTGGCTTCAGGCGAGGCGATCCGCGCCCACCCGCTGTACACGCCCATGCTCATCCTGGTGCTGCTGGGGGTGTTCACCAAGTCGGCGCAGTTCCCCTTCCATTTCTGGCTGCCGCACGCCATGGCCGCGCCCACGCCGGTTTCGGCCTATCTGCACTCGGCCACCATGGTCAAGGCCGGGGTCTTCCTGCTGGCGCGGCTCTTCCCCGCCTTGTCCGGCAGCTGGGAGTGGTCGCACATAGTCGGCGGCGCGGGCCTTATCACCCTGCTCACTGGCGCTTACATCGCCCTGTTCAAGCACGACCTGAAGGGGCTGCTAGCCTACTCCACGGTGAGCCACCTGGGGCTTATCACCGCCCTGTTCGGTATTGGCACGCCACTAGCGGCGGTGGCGGGAGTGTTCCACATCATCAACCACGCCACCTTCAAGGCCGGCCTGTTCATGGCCGCCGGCATCATCGACCACGAGTGCGGCACACGTGACATGCGTCGCATCAACGGCCTGTGGCGCTACATGCCTTACACCGCGACACTGGCCATAGTGGCGGCGGCGGCCATGGCCGGCGTGCCGCTGTTCAACGGCTTTCTGTCCAAGGAGATGTTCTTCGCCGAGGCGGTGAGCGCCGCCACCCAGATGCGTTTCGGCTGGCTGCTGCCCGTCGTGGTGACCGTGGCAGGGGTGTTCGCCGTGGCCTATTCGGTGCGCTTTATCCACGGCGTGTTCTTCAACGGCGAACCCGTCGATCTGCCGCGCACCCCGCACGAGCCGCCGCGCTGGATGAAGGTGCCGGTGGAGGTGCTGGCGGCCCTGTGTCTGCTGGTGGGCATCCTGCCAGCGCTGACCGTAGAGCCCATCTTATCGGTCGCCGCCGCCGCCGTCCTCCAGGCACCCCTGCCCGAGTTCGATCTGGCCATCTGGCATGGCCTCAGTCCGGCCATGCTGATGAGCGTCGTCGCCTTAGTCGGCGGCCTGCTGGTCTATGCCGGCCGGCGCCCCCTGTTCGACCTAGCCGCACGCTGGGAGGGTAGGGTGGACGCCCGCGCCATCTACCAACACCTGCTGCAGGGTCTGTTCGCCCTGGCCGGCGGCATCACGCGGGCGCTCGATACCGGCTCGCTGCAGCGGCTGCTTGTCCTGTTTTTTGCCAGTGCCGTCGTCCTGGCGGCCGCCGGCATCGTAGATGGCGTGACACCCCTGACCGGTAGCCGGCCTCTGCTGGAGGTCGACGGTGTCAGCCTGCTGGCCGCCATCGGCCTTATCGCGGCCTCCATCGCGACCGTGCTAATGCACCGGCAGCGGCTTGCCGCCCTGATCATCATGGGGGCGGTAGGTCTGGTGGTGTCGCTCATCTTCGTTAAGTTCTCCGCGCCCGACCTGGCGCTAACCCAACTTTCCGTCGAGGTGGTCACCGTCGTCCTGCTGCTGCTGGCGCTGTACTTCCTGCCCCAGAATAGTCCCGCCGAGTCAAGTAGGCTACGCCGGGTGCGCGATGCCGTGCTGGCGTTGGTCGCCGGCGGCGGCGCGGGGCTTCTCGCCTGGGCGGTGCTAACCCGGCCTTATGAGACGATCGCCGGCTATTTCCTGGACAAAAGCCTGCCCGAGGGCGGCGGGCGCAACGTGGTGAACGTGATCCTGGTGGACTTCCGCGGTTTCGACACCCTGGGCGAGATCACCGTGCTGGCCATGGCCGGCCTGGGCATCTACGCCATGCTGGAGCGGCTTCATTTGCCGGGGCCCGAGCGCGACGCAGCAGGCAGGCCCTGGAATTGGGACAGGCACCCGGCCATCATGGCCTCGCTCACCCGCCTGCTTTTGCCGCTCGCCCTGCTCACCTCGGTGTTTATCCTGCTCAGAGGGCACAACCTGCCCGGTGGCGGTTTCATCGCCGGCCTGGTGACCGCGGTGGCCCTGATCATGCAATACCTGGCCAACGGCGTGGCCTGGACGCATGCGCGCCTGCCGGCTAATTTTCATCCCGTCATCGGCTGGGGCCTGGGCCTCGCGCTCGCCACCGGCCTGGCGAGCTGGGTCTTCGATCATCCCTTCCTCACCTCCACCTTCGGTCACCTGCACTGGCCGGTGGTGGGTGAATTTGAGCTAGCCAGCGCCATGGCCTTCGACCTGGGGGTCTACATGGTGGTGGTGGGGGCCACATTGCTGATCCTGGTCTATCTGGGCCTGATGCACGGTGCTAGTCATCCGGCGCGTTCGGCCGAGGACAGACGCTGATGGAAGCGCTGCTCGCCCTCATAATCGGCGTGCTGACCGCCTGCGGTGTCTATCTGGCCCTGCGTGGGCGTACCTTCCCGGTGGTGCTGGGGCTCACCTTTCTGTCTTATGCGGTGAATCTCTTCCTCTTCGCCATGGGGCGTCTTGCCATCGGCCGGCCACCGATCATCACCGAGGCGGCCGCCGCCTATACCGACCCGCTGCCGCAGGCTTTGGTGCTCACCGCCATCGTCATCGGCTTCGCCATGACCGCATTCGTCATCATGTTGGCCCTGAAGGCGCGTGCCGAGCTAGGCAGCGACCACGTCGACGGCCGAGAATGAACGCCCATCTCGCCATCGCCCCCGTGCTGCTGCCACTGCTGGCGGGCATCGTCCTGCTGCTGATGCGTCACGTCGATCTCCGTGTACGCCGGGTATTGAGCGTGGCCGCCGTCGTCATGGAGATCGGCTTAAGTCTTGCCCTGGTCACCGCGGTGGCCGATGGTGACATCCTGGTCTATGCCTTGGGCAACTGGCCGGCCCCCTACGGCATCGTCCTGGTGGCCGATCGCTTGTCGGCTTGGCTGATGCTGACCACAGCACTCTTGGCCCTGTTCGCCCTGCTCTATGCCCTGCGCGGCATCGACGCGTCCGGTCGGCATTTCCACGTGTTCTTCCAGCTACAGCTCTTCGGGCTAGCCGGTGCTTTCCTGACCGGCGATCTGTTCAACCTGTTCGTCTTCTTCGAGGTGCTGCTGCTCGCCTCCTACGGGCTACTGCTGCACGGCGGCGGACGGCTGCGCACCCGCGCGGGGTTGCACTATGTGGTCCTCAACCTGACCGGCTCCACATTGTTCCTGTTTGCAGTAGGCACGCTCTATGGCGTGTTGGGGACCCTGAACATGGCGGACCTGGCCCGCCAGGTGGCGGCGGCACCGGCGGAGAACGTCCCCCTGGTGCGCGCTGCCGGCCTGCTGCTGTTCGGCGTCTTCGCCCTCAAGGCCGCTCTCATGCCCTTGCACCTGTGGCTGCCGGCCGCCTATGCCCAGGCCAGCGCACCGGTAGCAGCCCTGTTCGCCATCATGACCAAGGTGGGTGCCTACAGTATCCTCCGGGTGGACACCCTGATCTTCGGCGATGGGGCCGGTCCCTTAGCCGGTCTGCTCACACCCTGGCTGCTACCGCTGGCGCTTGCCACCCTGGCCATCGGCACCCTGGGTGCTGTGGCCAGTCGCGGTCTACGCGCCCAGGTCGCCTATCTGGTGGTGGCCTCGGCCGGGTCTTTGCTCACGGCCTTCGGGCTGGCCAGCGCCGAGGGTATCGCCGCCGGCCTGTACTACCTGCCGCACACCACCTTCGCCGCCGCGGCGGCCTTCCTCATCGCCGATGCCATCGCCGCGCGCCGCGGTGAACTTGCGGATCGGCTCGATCCCGGACCGACCCTGCCCGGCAACCGGGTATTGGGGGGCCTCTTCTTCGTCATCGCCGTGGCCATCGCCGGCTTGCCCCCCCTGTCCGGCTTTTGGGGCAAGTTCCTGCTCCTGCGCGCAGCGCTGGACCATGCCTGGCTCGCGGGGGTGATGGCCACGGTGCTGGTGGCCGGCCTGCTCACCCTGATTGCGCTGGCGCGAAGCGGTAGCCTGCTGTTCTACCGCAGCCATGGGCACGCGCCGACGTCCGCCGGCAACGGCGCGCTGCTGGCCGAGCTCGCGCCGATAGCCGGGCTGCTGCTACTAGTGGGGGCGCTCACCGTGGCCGCCGGTCCGGCCGTCGGGTATGTCGAAGCGACCGCAAGCCAACTGCTGCAGCCCTATCAATACATCCATGCCGTGTTGAAAGGCGGATGATGCGTTACCTGCCCCATCCCCTGCTCACACCCATCCTAGCGGCGGTCTGGCTGCTGCTCAACAACAGCCTCGCGCCCGGCCATGTCGTGCTGGGGCTGCTGCTGGGCTGGGTCATTCCCTGGTTTACTCTGCGCTTCTGGCCGGAGCGGGTGCGCATCCAACGCCCCCTGCTACTGATGCGCTTCATCGCCGTGGTCCTGTACGACATCGTGGTGGCCAACTTAATCGTCGCCCGGCGCATCCTCGGCCGGCCCGAACGCCTGCGGCCGGCCTTCGTGTCGCTGCCCCTGGATCTCACGTCCGATCTTGCCATCAGCCTGCTGGCTAATACCATTAGTCTCACGCCAGGCACGGTGTCGGCTCGCCTCTCGCCGGACCGCAGGTACCTGCTAGTGCATGGCCTGCACGTGCCAGACGCGAACGAGCTTGCGGCCACCATCAAGGCGCGCTACGAGGCGCCGCTTAAGGAGGTGTTCGAGTCATGCTGAATCTGGTGCTCCCTGTTGCCTTCACCCTGGTGGCCTTAGCTGTGGCCATGAACTTTTGGCGTTTAATCAGGGGTCCTAGCCTGCCTGATCGCATCCTCGCCCTCGATACGCTGTATGTGAACACCATCGCACTGCTGGTGCTGCTGGGCATCCACCTGGCGAGCGCGCTCTATTTCGAGGCCGCCTTGCTCATCGCTCTGATGGGCTTCGTTAGCACCGTGGCGCTGTGCAAGTACCTGCTGCGCGGGGACATCATTGAGTGAGGAGCGGTGTGGTTATGATTGATTATGTGTTGTCTGTACTGATACTCACGGGGGCGGTGTTCACCTTTATCGGCTCGCTGGGGCTTGCTCGGCTGAAGGACTTCTATACCCGGCTGCATGGGCCGACCAAGGCCACCACCCTGGGGGTGGGCAGCCTACTCATCGCCTCGGCCATCCACTTCAGCGCCCGCGGCGAGGGTGTGAGTCTACACGAGGTGCTGGTGAGCCTGTTCCTGTTCATCACCGCCCCTGTCTCCGCGCATCTGCTGGCCAAGGCTGCCTTGCACCTGCGCCTATATTCGCTCACACCGGCGCCGGAGGAGCCGGCTGCACCGCCGGCGGCTGCAGCCGGGAACCCCGAACCGCATCCCCCGCACAAACCGCACTGATTCAACCCTGACGAGAGGAGTGTCATGAAACGCATATTCCTGTTCCTGGCCACCAACCTGGCCATCATCGTGGTGCTCAGCATCAGCCTGCGCCTGCTGGGCTTCGAGCGCATCCTGGACGAGCAGGGGGTAGGGCTGGACCTCAATTCCCTGCTGGTGTTCGCCGCCGTGTTCGGTTTCGGCGGGTCGCTGATCTCGCTGGCCACCTCCAAGTGGACCGCCAAGCGGCTGACGGGCGCCCAGGTCATCGAGCAGCCCCGCAACGCCACCGAGATCTGGCTCATCGAGACGGTGCGCCGTCAGGCCAAGCAGGCCGGCATCGGCATGCCCGAGGTCGCCATCTACGACGCACCCGAGGTCAACGCCTTCGCCACTGGCGCAAGCCGCAACAATGCCCTGGTGGCGGTCTCCACCGGGTTGCTGCGCAGCATGACGCAGGACGAGGCGGAGGCCGTGCTGGCGCACGAGGTCTCGCACGTCGCCAACGGCGACATGGTGACCCTGGCCCTCATCCAGGGGGTGGTGAACACCTTCGTCATCTTCCTGTCGCGTGTCATCGGCCACCTGGTGGACCGTGTGGTGTTCAAGACCGAACGCGACCACGGCCCGGCCTTCTGGGTGACCGCCATCGTCGCCGAACTGGTGTTGGGCATCCTGGCCAGCATCATCGTCATGTGGTTCTCGCGTCAGCGCGAATTTAGGGCCGACCGGGGCGGTGCCAACCTGGCAGGGCGGGAGAAGATGATCGCCGCGCTCGAGCGCCTGGCCGCCGGGCATACTGCCCCCCTGCCCGATCAGATGGCTGCCTTCGGCATCGTCGGCGGCATCGGCGGCGGTCTTAAGCGCCTATTCATGACCCATCCGCCCCTGGAGGAGCGTATCGCCGCCCTCAAGGCCGGGCGCTAAGCCAACCGATGTTCTTCGCCGATGGCCTGATCGACACCCACTGCCATCTGGACGCCGGCGAGTTCGACCCGGACCGCGATCAGGTCTGGGCGCGGGCGCAGGCCGCCGGCGTGACCGTGCAGGTCCTGCCGGCGGTCACCGCGGCCAACTTCGAGGACGTGGCCGCCGCCTGCCGGCGCTATGCGGGCTGCCTGCCAGCCTGGGGCATGCACCCCATGTACATCCACGTCCACCATGAACGGCACCTCGAGATGCTCAGGCAGCAGATCGAGCGCTGGCGGCCGGTGGCGGTGGGGGAAATTGGACTAGACCTGTTCGTGCCGGGCCTGGACTACGCCACCCAGGCGCACTACTTCATCGAGCAGCTCAAGATTGCCAAGGAATACGACCTGCCCGTGCTATTACACTGCCGGCGGGCCAACGACCAGATCCTCAAACAACTGCGCAAGTACAAACCGCGCGGCGGCATCGCCCACGCCTTCAGCGGCAGCCGGCAGCAGGCCGAAGCCTTCATCCAGCTCGGCTTCAAGCTGGGCTTCGGCGGCGCCTTCACTTGGAGCCGTGCCACGCGGCTTCGCGCCTTGGCGGTGGAGCTGCCCCTGGAGGCCATCGTCTTAGAGACCGACAGCCCGGACATCCCGCCGGTTTGGATCGGCCAGGCGCGCAACGAACCGGGTGAACTGCCCCGCATCGCGTCAGCGCTGGCGCAGTTGCGCAGGATCAGCGTGGAGGAGGTCGCCCGGCAGACCACACGCAATGCCAAGGCGGTACTAGGACTCGATTAAGCCGCGGGCTCTACTTCCCATCTTGAATTCGTCCCCACGCAACACGCCAAAGGCAAGCGCCTGCGCAAACTGACGCATGGCGCCTGAGGCCTCGGCGGCGGAGGCGCCGGAGACGGCGAAGCTCTTGCTGACGGTG
>DAITOH010000069.1:0-7462 GCA_036834225.1 Thiobacillaceae bacterium
CCGAGCATGTCCACCAGGTGGCCGAAATAGAGGATGGTGATCTGTTGGTTCATGTCGGGTCTTGATGCGCAGGTGATGGCCGGATTCTAGCCCAGCCGCGCTGGCTATAAACCCCGCTAAATGCAGGCCCATTTCGCTCCCTCCCCCGCGCACGATCTCCTGGCCGGACTCAATCCCGAACAGCGTGCTGCCGTCACCGTGCAGGGCTCGGCCCTGGTCCTGGCGGGGGCGGGATCGGGCAAGACGCGGGTGCTCACCACCCGCATCGCCTGGCTCATATCGACCGGGCAGGTCTCCCCCATGGGCCTGCTGGCGGTGACCTTCACCAACAAGGCGGCCCGCGAGATGCTGACCCGGCTCTCCGCCCTGCTGCCCGTCAACACACGCGGCATGTGGGTAGGCACCTTCCACGGCCTGGCGAACCGGCTGCTGCGTACCCACCACCGGGAGGCGGGCCTGCCGCAGATGTTCCAGATCTTAGACAGCCAGGACCAGCTCGCGGCCGTGAAACGGCTGCTCAAGGCCTTGAACGTGGACACCGAGTATTACGAGCCGCGACGGCTGCAGGCCTTCATCAACGCCAACAAGGAGGCGGGTCTGCGCGCCGCCGAGGTGGAGGCCTGGGATCCGTACAGCCGCCGCCTCGCCGAGCTCTATGCCGAGTACGACGCCCAGTGCCAGCGCGAGGGCGTGGTGGACTTCGCCGAGCTAATGCTGCGTGCCTACGAGCTGCTCGCGCGCAACGCGCTGCTGCGCGAGCATTACCAGACGCGCTTTTGTCACATCCTGGTGGACGAGTTCCAGGACACTAGCCGGCTGCAGTACCGCTGGTTGAAGCTGCTTAAGGGGCCAGAGTGCGCGCTTTTCGCCGTCGGCGACGACGACCAGTCCATCTACGCCTTCCGCGGCGCGAATGTCGGCAACATGAGCCAGTTTCTCGAGGATATGGGTCTTAACGCGCCGATCAAGCTCACCCAGAACTACCGCTCCCTGTCCACCATCCTGGACGCGGCCAATGCGGTCATCGCCCACAACCGCAACCGTCTGGGCAAGGATTTGTGGACCGAGGCGGGCGCGGGGGAGCCCATCCGCCACTACGAGGCGCTGGACGACGCCGAGGAGGCGCGCTTCGTGGTGGAGGAGGTGCAGCGGCTTCGGCGCGAGGGTCGCGATTGGGGTGAGATGGCCGTGCTCTACCGCGCCAATGCCCAGTCGCGCGCCATCGAGCATGCCTTGTTCACCGCCGGCATTCCCTATCGTGTCTACGGCGGCCAGCGCTTCTTCGAACGCGCCGAGATCAAGCACGCACTGGCCTATCTGCGCCTGGTGGCCAACCCGGAGGATGACGGCGCCTTCTTGCGCGTGGTGAACTTTCCCGCCCGCGGCGTGGGGGCGCGTACCGTCGAGGCCCTCGAAGAGGCCGCGCGTCGGGGCGGGGTGAGCCTGTGGCAGGCGGCCTGCGCCGGCGGGACGAAGAACAAGGGCCTAGCCGGCTTCGTGCAGTTGATCGAGGGCCTGCGCGCCGAGGTCGCCGGCCTGCCCCTAGCCGAGGCGGTGGAGGTGAGCGTGGCGCGTTCCGGGCTGATCGAGCATTACACGCGTGAACGCGACGGCAAGGACCGCATCGAGAACCTGCGCGAGCTGACCAATGCCGCCATCGCCTTCGCTGCCGAGAGCGACTCACAAGAGCTTGCCGCCTTTGGCTCCGACATAACGCCTACGGCATTCGTCTCCGCCGAAAGCGGTCAATTTCCGACGAATCCGCAATTGACCGCTTTTCTCGCCCATGCCGCGCTTGAGGCCGGCGAGCACGAGGCCGGGGCGCATCAGGACGCTGTGCAGCTGATGACCGTGCATGCGGCCAAGGGCCTGGAGTTTCACACCGTGTTCATCACCGGCCTGGAGGAGGGACTGTTTCCGCATGAGCATGCACTCACCGAGGCCGACGGGTTGGAGGAGGAGCGGCGGCTCATGTACGTGGCCATCACGCGCGCGCGGCGGCGGCTCTACTTAAGCCATGCCCAGATGCGCATGCTGCACGGCCAGCCCCGCTATGGCCTGCCCTCACGCTTTCTTAAGGAGATCCCGGCCGGCCTCGTGCAATCCCTGCGCGTGCGCAGACCCTCGGCCGTCCCGTTGCGCGAACCCGCTTCCGAGGATCCTGCCCTGGCCTCGGCACGCTTGCCCTATGCGATCGGCAGCCGGGTCGTGCATGCCCGCTATGGGGAGGGGGTGGTGGCGGGCTACCAGGGTCAGGGTGCGGAGATGGAGATCCGTATCAGCTTTCCGCGCATCGGCGACAAGTGGTTTATCCTGGAGTATGTCCACCTCACCGCCTGCTGATCGGCCCGGCGTGTTCCAACGCAAAGCGCGAGCGGCTCAAGCTGCGCGCGTGATGCCGGCACAGTTTACCCTGCCTTGCCGCAGCTGGGCGAGCAGCTCGGCGGCCGGCAGCGGCCGGCTGACGTGATTGCCCTGGAACAGGGTGCAGCCCAGCCGCTGCAGCAGGGCGATCTGGGCCTCGCTCTCCACCCCCTCGGCCACCACTTCCAGATCGAGGCTTCCGGCCAGGGCCAGGATGGCGCGCACGATGGCCTGATTCGTGGAGTCGTTTTCGATTTCCCGCACGAAATAGCGGTCCGCCTTTAGCACGTCGATGGGAAAGCGCTTCAGGTGTGCGAGCGAGGCAGAAGATGGGATTATCGGTCGGTCCGGGTCCGCACTTGAGAGGCGACGGCATTGGGGCTATGCATGAACCGGCGCACCCTGCTGCCGGTGCGGGCATCCTGCGTGACAATACCCGTACTCGCAGCGCTCGCCCCTGGTCACTATGACGCCGTTCACCCTTTATCTCAAGCCCGGACGCGAGAAATCGTTGCTCCGACGCCATCCATGGATCTTTAGCGGCGCCATCGCTCAGGTCAGGGGCGAGCCTCAGGCCGGTGACACGGTGGCGGTGAGAAGCGCTGAAGGCGCCTTCCTAGCCTGGGCCGCCTATAGCCCCAAGTCCCAGATCGCGGCCCGGGTGTGGAGCTTTCGCGAAGAGGAGGCGGTCGATGCGGCCTTGATCGGACGCCGGATCGATGCGGCGCTCGCCTACCGCCGGATGCTGGACATCGACAGCGATGCCCAGCGCCTGGTCTATGGCGAAGCGGACGGTCTGCCGGGCATCGTCGTCGACCGCTACGCGGACGTGCTGGTGCTACAGCTTTCTTCCGCCGGCGCAGAGCGCTGGCGCGAGGTCATCGTTAAGCTGCTCGCTAAGCGTTTCCCGAAAGCAGCCCTCTACGAACGCTCAGATGCCGAGGTGCGTCACCTGGAGGGCCTCAAGACGCGCACGGGGCTCATGCGTGGTGCGTTGCCGAAGATGCTGGAGATACGCGAACACGGCCTGCGCTTCCGGGTGGACGTGGCCAGGGGTCACAAGACCGGTTTCTACCTGGATCAGCGCGACAACCGCCGCTTGGTGGCCACACACGCGCGCGACCGCGACGTGCTCAACTGCTTCGCCTACACCGGGGGCTTCACCGTGCATGCACTGGCGGCCGGGGCCCGGTCGGTGCTCTCCATCGACAGTGCCGCCGAGGCCCTGGAACAGGCACGTGCGCACGTGACGTTGAACGCACTCGACCCGGCGCGCTGCGCGTGGCGCACGGCGGACGTATTCCAGGAGTTGCGCCGCTTGCGTGACCAGGGCCGCCGCTTCGGCCTGATCATCCTCGATCCGCCCAAGTTCGCGCCCACCTACCAGATGGCGGAAAAGGCGGCGCGCGGCTACAAGGACATCAACCTCACGGCGATGAAACTGCTCGAGCCGGGCGGTCTTTTGGCCACGTTCTCCTGTTCCGGCGGGGTGAGTGCCGAGCTGTTCCAGAAGATCGTCGCCGCTGCGGCCTGGGACGCTAGGGCCGAATTCCGGCTCCTGGCCCGCATGGGGCAGGCGGCGGACCATCCGGTGAGCCTGGACTACCCGGAAGGGGAGTATCTGAAGGGGCTGCTGCTTTACCGGGTTGGGTGAGGGCCGGTGTTTCACGGCGGGATGCCGGGCTCGAACCCGGCCCGAAGCCTAAGGGCGAGAAACCCGCAGGTCAGGCTTGAGCCTCACGGGGGTTGTTGAGGCATCTGTCGGGTGTCGGACTGAAGACCGACCTACGACCGTGCCATCGGGCGCAACATGCTCAGCGCTTGCCCTTCTCCTGCTCGATTAGCGCATCGAGCACCTTGAACAGCTCCTTGTGGCCGCCGGTGAGATAGGCGGAGGTCTGGTATTTGCCGTTGATAACAAAGGCGGGCACGCCGGTGATCTTGTAGCGGGCCGTCAATTGCTTGGCCCGCGCGGCCTTGGCATTGACCGAGAACGAATTGTAGGCCTCGGCCAGCTTGCTGCGGTCGACGCCGCGGCTTGCGGCCCAGTCGAAGAAGGTGTTGGGGTCGTTCAGGTCGATGCGGTCACGATGGATGGCGGTGAAGACCGCGCCGTGTAGCCGGTCGAGCTGACCGATAGCCTCCAGGGCGTAGTAGGCGCGGGTAAGTGGCAGCCAGCTGTCATTGAGCACCGCTGGCTGACGGCGGATGAGCACATAAGCAGGCTGGCGCTTCGCCCAGGCCTCTAAGTCGGGCTTCAGTTCGGCGCAATGGGGGCAGCGGTACCAGAAGAATTCGATCACCTCGACCTTGCCGCGTGGGGCCTCGACGGTTTGGGCGGGGCTAATTTCCACATAGTCCTTACCCCACTCGGCGGCATGCGCCGCGGACAGGGTCAGGCTCAGGACGAGGGTGGCGGCCAGGCAGGCCAGGCGTCGCAGGTCGTGCATGGGTTCTCCTCAGGGTGGGCTTAGCTGCTCTTTGAGCAATCTCGGTTCGTAATCGTTCTCGGACAACGTGTCCAGGGCGCTAAGGGCCTCGTCCTCGGTCTTGAACGGCCCCACACGCACCCGGTGCAAGGTGGCCTCGCCGCTGGTCACCTTCTGTGTCTGCACCGGCAGGCCCAGCAAGGCGAGCCGCGCCTTGAGCCGCTCGGCATCCTTCGCCTCCCGGAGCGCGGCCACCTGCAGCCACCAGACCTCGCGTGTGAGCTTCTGCTTCGGCGCCTTGCCGGCCTGTTCCCCGGGCAGGATGTCGAAGAAGGTGAAGTCGGACTTCGCTGGTGGCGGCGTCTCCTGCGCCGACTTGGGTGGTGCGGGCTTGGCGGGAGGCGGCGCTGTCACGGCGGGGTTTGCCGGCGGTGTTGCGGCGGGGGGGGCGTCGGTGACGGGCGGGCTGGTCGCAGCCGCTGGTGGGTTGGGCGCAACCTCTGCCGGTGCTGCGGCCTTGGGCACAGCCTCGGGCACGGTGGCCGGGATGAGGGGGGGCTGGTCGGTGGTCTTGAACGGGCTGGGCTGGCTGGTGAGATACCAGGCGATGCCGGCCGCGACGATCAAGCCTGCGACCAGACCGATTACGATACCCATGAACAGGCCACCGCCGCGGCCGCGGGGGGCTTGCTCGAGGGCGGCGCGTCGCCCGTTGTGCTGGCGTCGGGTCATGGGGTGCGGCGCGAGGGCCGGCTACATCTTGTCTGGCGCCGAGACGCCCAGGAGGGTGAGCCCGGTGCGCAGCACTCGGCGGGTGGCGGCGATGAGCTGCAGCCGGGCGAGCCTCAGGGCCTTATCCTCCACCAGGAATTGGCAGCTCACATACAGGCCGTGCAGGTCGGCGGCCAGGTCCTTGAGGTAATAGGCGATCAGGTGTGGGGCATGCTCGCCGGCGGCCGCGGCGATGGTGTCCGGGAACTCGCCAAGGCGCCGAAGCAGGGCCAGCTCGTCCGGATGGGTGAGAAGGCCGGCGTCTGCGTTAAGCAGATCCGCTTCCAGGCCGCCCCAGGCCGCTAGCACGCTAGAGATGCGGGCATGGGCGTATTGGATGTAATAGACCGGATTGTCCGTGCTCTGGCTTTTGGCGAGATCGAGATCGAAATCCAGATGCTGGTCGGACTTCCTCAGCACATAGAAGAAGCGGCAGGCATCGTTTCCCACCTCCCGTCTGAGCTCCCGCAGGGTGACGTATTCGCCGGCGCGGGTGGACATGGAAACCTTCTGGCCGTTGCGGTAGAGCACGGCGAACTGCACCAGGGCCACGGTGAGGCGGTCGGGGTCTAGGCCCAGGGCGCTGAGCGCCCCCTTCACGCGCGGGATGTAGCCGTGGTGGTCGGCACCCCAGACATCGATGACGCGGGCAAAGCCGCGCTCGAACTTGTTTAGGTGGTAGGCGATGTCGGCGGCGAAATAGGTGTATTGCCCGTTCTCGCGGCGCACCACGCGATCCTTCTCGTCGCCGAAGGCGCAAGCGCGGAACCAGGTGGCGCCGTCCTGTTCGTACAGGTGGCCGCGGGCGGCAAGCCGCGCTAAGGCGCGTTCGATGAGGCCGGCATCATGCAGGGTGCGCTCCGAGTACCAGTGGTCGAAGTTCACGCCGAACTCGGTCAGATCGTTGCGACAGTCGCTAAGCTGCTCTTCCAGTACGTAGCCGTGGAGGTAGTCGTAGTCCTGGCCCAGCAGCCGCTTGGCGGCGGCGATGAGGGCGTCTAAGGCCGCTTCCGCCGCCTCTTTGGCGTTAGGCCGCTGGGCATACTCCTCGGCGCTTGGCACGGGTGGCACGCCGGTCATGATCTCATCTTTGCCGCGCTTGAAGCGCTCGCCGTGCAGACTGTGGATGTTCTTGGCCATGGCCCGCACATAGCCGCCCTGATAGGCGTTGGGCGGGAAGGGCACCTGCTCTCCGGTGAGCTCCAGGTAACGCAGCCATGTGGAGACGGCCAGGATGTCCATCTGCCGACCGGCGTCGTTGATGTAGAACTCCCGCGTCACGTCGTAGCCGGCATAGGCGAGCAGGTTGGCCAGGCTGGCGCCGTAGGCCGCGCCGCGGCCGTGGCCCACGTGCAGAGGCCCGGTGGGGTTGGCGGAGACGTATTCGATATGCACGCGCTCCCCCCGTCCCAGGTCTAGGCGGCCATACTCCGCGCCCCGCGCCAGGATGTGGGCGGGTAGTGCCTGCCAGACGGCGGGTTTGAAGAAGACATTGATGAAGCCCGGTCCGGCGATCTCCACCTTGTCCACCCACTCGGAAGGTGGCAGCGCGGCAACGAGATCCGCCGCCACCTCGCGCGGGTTGCGCTTGAGAATGCGCGCAAGCTGCATGGCCGCGTTGCATGCCAAGTCGCCATGGGTGGCCTGTTTGGGGCGATCTAGCTCGATGCGCGTGTCCGCGGCGGGGGCGACGCGGGCCATGGCCTGGCGGAACAGATCCAGGAGATGCTGCTTGGGCTCGATGTAGGGGAGGGCCATGGCGGGGGTCCGGAGAAACCCGGTGATTATAAAGGAGAGCGGGAGGGGGGGTGACGCATCGGGTTGAACCCAGATCTCCACAGGACTTAGAACTCGAGCGGGTCCACATCCAGGATCCAGTTTAGGCCGGATGCGGGCAG
>DAITOH010000070.1:0-7422 GCA_036834225.1 Thiobacillaceae bacterium
GTGAGCGAGCGGTCATGGCGCGAGGGCATCCCCGCCGCCGCTGCGGGGCCCGAGGCGACCCTGGAGGAGATCAAGCGCTCGAACCTGCGCGGACGCGGCGGCGCCGGCTTTAGCACGGGACTGAAGTGGGAGGCCTGTCGCAACGCGCCGGGTAAGGCCCACTACGTCGTCTGCAACGCCGACGAGGGCGAGCCTGGCACCTTTAAAGACCGCGTGCTGCTCACCCGCTATGCCGACCTGGTGTTCGAGGGCATGACGGTGTGCGCTTACATCCTCGGCGGCGGCAGGACGAAGACGCACGGTTTCCTCTACCTGCGCGGCGAATACCGCTATCTGCTCGAACCTCTTAACGCCTGTCTGGCCCGCCGCCGGCGCGACGGCCTGCTGGGCTTTAACATCTGCGGCCAGCGTGGCTTCGACTTCGACATCGAGATCCATCTGGGTGCCGGGGCCTATGTCTGCGGCGAGGAGTCGGCCCTGATCGAATCCCTGGAGGGCAAGCGCGGCATCCCCCGCAACCGGCCGCCCTATCCGGTGACGCATGGCTATCTGGGCCAGCCCACGGTGGTCAACAACGTCGAGACCTTCTGCGCCGCCGCCCTCATCGCCAAGGAAGGCGGCGACTGGTACCGGGCGCGGGGTACCGTCGAATCCGCCGGCACTAAGCTTTTGTCCGTCTCCGGCGACTGCAAGCAGCCGGGTATCTACGAGTACCCCTTCGGTGTGAGCGTGCGCGACGTGCTCGCCGACTGCGGCGCCCGTAATACCCAGGCGGTGCAGGTCGGCGGCCCTTCCGGCACCCTCATCGACGCCTCGGAATTCGACCGCCGCATCGCCTTCGAGGACCTGCCCACCGCCGGGGCCTTCATGATCTTCGACGAGTCCCGCGACATGTTCGACGTCGTGCGCAACTTCGTGCACTTCTTCGCCCACGAAAGCTGCGGCTTCTGCACCCCCTGCCGAGTGGGCACGGCCATGATGAAGAACGTCATCGACAAGATCCATGCCGGCCACGGCACCCAGCACGACGTGGAGGAGATCTGCCGGCTGCAGAAGGTCATGCACCTGGCCGCCCACTGCGGCCTGGGGCACACCGCCTGCAACCCGATTCGCGATGTCATGCAGCGCTTCCGCCCCGCCATCCAGCGTCGGCTCAAGTCGCTCGATTTCGAGCCGGCCTTCGACCTGGACGGGGCGCTCGCCGTCGCCCGGCAGATGACCGGTCGCAAGGATCCCGGCGCCCATATCAGTGCGGAGGCGCTGCCATGAGCGAGCAACCCGTCTTCATCCTGGACGGCGAGGAGATCCCCTTTAAGCCGGGTCAGACCGTAATTCAGGCGGCGCTCGCCGCCGGGCATTACATCCCGCACCTGTGCTACCACCCCGAGTTCGTGCCGCACGGCAGCTGCAAGCTGTGCACGGTGCGTGCCAACGGCCGGCCCACCGCCGCCTGCACGCTGCCCGCCCAGGCCGGGCTTAGGGTGGAGAGCGATACCGAGGAATTGAACGACCTGCGCCGCACCCTGGTGCAGATGCTCTTCGCCGAGGGCAACCACTTCTGCCCCGCCTGCGAGAAGAGTGGCAATTGCGTCCTGCAGGCCCTGGGCTACGACCTGGGGGTGATGACCGCCGGCTTCCGCCACTTCTTCCTCGACCGGCCGGTAGATGCCTCCCACCCCGATCTGCTGCTGGACTTCAACCGCTGCGTGCTGTGCAAGCTGTGCGTGCGCGCCTCCGAGGAGGTGGACGGCAAGGGCGTGTTCTCACTCGCCGGCCGCGGCATCCAGCGCCGGCTCATCGTCAGCGCCGAATCCGGGCGACTGGCCGACACCGACATCGCTGTGACCGACAAGGCCGTGCAGGTCTGCCCTGTGGGGGTGATCATCCGCAAGCACGTCGGCTTCCAGACCCCCATCGGCCGGCGCCGTTTCGACACCCGTCCAATCAGCGCTTATGCGCTGGAGGACGCCCCCAAAGCCCCCGATGTGCGCCATGGCTGAGCCCAAGCTGCGCGTTGCCACCACCTCGCTCGCCGGCTGTTTCGGCTGCCACATGTCGCTGCTGGACATCGACGAGCGGCTGTTCACCCTGCTGGAGAAGGTGGAATTCGACCGCACGCCGCTGACCGACATCAAGCACTGCGGGCCCTGTGACATCGGCCTGGTGGAAGGGGGCATCTGCAACGCGGAGAATGTCGAAGTGCTGCGCGAATTCCGCAGGAACTGCAAGATCCTGATCGCCATGGGGGCCTGCGCCGTCACCGGCGGGCTGCCCGCCCAGCGCAACCACCTCGACCTCGGCGCCTGCCTGCAGGAGGTCTATCTGACCGAACCCGGGCTCATCAACGGCCAGATCCCCAACGACCCGGAGCTGCCGCTGCCCCTGGACATGGTGCACCCCCTGCACGAGGTGGTGAAGGTGGACTATTTCATCCCCGGCTGCCCTCCCTCGGCCGACGCGATCTGGAAATTCCTCACCGACCTCATCGCCGGCCGCACCCCCCGGCTGGGCCACGGCCTGATCAAGTACGACTGACCCATATGACCACGACCGCGCCTTGCCCCTCACCAACCCTTGAGACCGCCGAGCACCCGGAGCAGCTGCGCCGGGTAGCCATCGAGCCCCTATCGCGCGTCGAGGGCCATGGCAAGGTCACCCTGCTGCTCGACGAGAACGACCGCGTACACCAGGTGCGCCTGCACATCGTGGAGTTCCGCGGCTTCGAGAAATTCATCCAGGGCCGGCCCTATTGGGAGGTGCCGGTCATGGTGCAGCGCCTGTGCGGCATCTGCCCGGTCTCCCACCACCTGGCCGCCGCCAAGGCCATGGACCAGATCGTAGGCGCCCGACAACTCACCCCGACGGCGGAGAAGGTTCGACGCCTGATGCACTACGGCCAGATCCTGCAATCGCACGCCCTGCACTTCTTCCATCTCGCCAGCCCCGACCTGCTCTTTGGCTTCGACTCCGACCTGGCCCGACGCAACATCGTCGGCGTTGCCCAGGCCCACCCCGATATCGCTAAAAAGGGCGTTCTACTGCGCAAGTTCGGCCAGGAGGTGATCCGGGTCACGGCCGGCAAGCGGGTGCACGGCACCGGCGCGATCCCGGGTGGGGTGAACAAGAGCGTTACGGTTGCGGAACGCGACGAACTGCTCAAGGACATCTACCGGATCATCGCCTGGAGCCGCGAGGCGGTGGCGCTTGCCCGCAGCCTCTACGAGCAAGACGCAGAGCGCTACGATACCTTCGGACGCATCGAGGCACATCAGTTGAGCCTCATCCGCGCCGACGGCGCCATGGACCTCTACCACGGGGGGCTTCGGGCCCGCACGCGCGATGGCCACACCCTGTTCGATCATGTGGACTATAGCCGTTACTGGGAACACATCTTCGAGGAGGTGAAGCCCTGGTCTTACATGAAATTTCCGTTCTTCCGCAGCCTCGGCCCCGAGGCGGGCTGGTACCGGGTGGGCCCCCTGGCGCGGGTTGCCCTGTGCGACTTCATCCCCACGCCCTTCGCCGATCACGAACGCCGCGAATTCCTGGCCTGGCGCGAAGGTGCCGCCGCCGGCGCCACCCTGGGCACGCACTTAGCGCGCATGATCGAGATGCTGCATGCCGCCGAGGTGATCAAGGACCTGCTGCACGACCCCGATATCCTAGGTGACGAGCTCGTCACCCGCGGCGAGCGGCAGGAGCGTGGAGTGGGCATCATCGAGGCACCGCGCGGCACCCTCATCCATCACTACCGCGTCAACGAGGAGGACGTGGTCACGCGCTGCAACCTCATCGTCTCCACCACCCACAACAATCAGGCCATGAATGAGTCCATCCGTCAGGTCGCGCGCCAGTACCTGGACGGGCGCCGGCTCACCGAGGGCCTGCTGAACCACATCGAGGTTGCGATCCGCGCCTTCGACCCCTGCCTGTCCTGCGCCACTCATGCCCTCGGGCGGATGCCCTTGTATGTCGAGCTGGTCGATGCGCAGGGGCGGCAAATCGATCGCATCTCGCGCGATGGCGCGCTCGGCTGCTAAACGGCCCGCACCCCGCCTTATCATCGGCATCGGCAACCCCAGCCGCGGGGACGATGCACTTGGTCCGCACCTGATCGAGCGGCTGGCGGGACAGGTCGGTCCCGATGTGGAACTGCTCACCGATTTCCAGCTGCAGGTGGAGTACGTGCTGGACCTGGCGGGACGGCAGGAGGTGGTCATCGCAGATGCCGCCGCCTCGGGACCGGCGCCCTTCCGTTTCGAGCCTGTCGCGGCGGCCGAGGACACCGCGTTCACCACCCACAGTCTGTCGCCCCCGGCCTTGCTCGCGGCCTACCATCGACACTACGACGCCCCGCCGCCGCCGTGCCATGTCCTCGCCATCCGGGGTTACGGCTTCGAGCTGGGACAGCCACTTAGCGCACAGGCTAAGGCCAACCTCGAGGCCGCCGTCTGCTTCCTGCTCCGGCGCGCAGTCGGCTTCGGCTGAAAGGCGAAACCGCTTAAGCCGTGACGACAGGGCATGGGAGAGAAGGGGAAGGGATGGAGGCGCGAACCGGAATCGAACCGATGTACACGGCTTTGCAGGCCGCTGCATAACCACTCTGCCATCGCGCCATCGGGGACTGGGCGGTCCCGAAAAACGAAGGGGGAAAGCGTGGCGGCTCTCCCCCGATTGATCTGGAGCGGGAAACGAGTCTCGAACTCGCGACCTCAACCTTGGCAAGGTTGCGCTCTACCAACTGAGCTATTCCCGCATCGGAGCTTACAAATTCTATCCGCCGTCACCGATTTGTCAACTGCCGCTCTGCGGCCGTCGAGGCTTGCCCCCGCAGCGCGCGCCAGGCCATGAACAGGTAATGGAACATCGACCACAGGGTGAGGAAGGCGGCGATGTTAAGCAGCCAGCGCCCCAACCACTGGGCACTTAAGGAACCGATGGGGTCGTGGTAGAGCAGCAGCAAGATGGCCGCCATCTGGGCGGTGGTCTTGAGCTTGCCGATGTAGGAGACCGCCACGCTCTTGGAGCGCCCCTCCTTGGCCATCCACTCGCGCAGGGCGGATATTGCGATCTCGCGGCCGATGATGATGAGGGATGCGGCCACGTCGGCCCGTTCCAGGTCCACCAAAACGATCAGCGCCGCCGCCACCATCAGCTTGTCCGCCACCGGGTCGAGAAAGGCGCCAAAGGCCGAGGTCTGCTTTAAGCGCCGGGCTAGCCAGCCGTCTAGCCAGTCGGTAATCGAGGCTAGGGCGAAGAGGGTGGTTGCGACGATGTTAAGGTGATGCCTGGGCAACCAGCCATCGGGCAGGTAGAACACCATGACGAACAGCGGGATTAGCCCGATACGCAGCCAGGTTAAGGTGTTGGGCAGGTTAAACGGCATGCCCGCAGTGTATGGGCTCAGCGCAATTCGCGGTAGATGCGCTCCGCAAGCTCCCGGCTGATGCCCTTAACCTGGGCCAATTCCTCCACCCCGGCGGCGCGCAGGCCGCGCAGGCCGCCGAAGGTCTGCAACAGGCGCTGCCTGCGCACCGGCCCGACCCCCTCGATGTCCTCCAGGATGGAGCGGTTACGCCGTTTCGCCCGCCGCGCCCGGTGGCCGGTGATGGCGAAGCGGTGCGCCTCGTCGCGGATTTGCTGGATGAGGTGCAAGGCGGGGTGATCCGACGGCAGGCGCAGGGGATCCGCCTCATCCGGGCGGAAGAGCTGCTCTAAGCCCGGTTTGCGCGCCTCGCCCTTGGCCACCGCCAGCATGGGCAGGTCGCCCAAGCCCAGCTCGCCGAGCACCGCGACCGCCACGTTGAGCTGGCCGCGGCCACCGTCGATGATCAGCAGGTCCGGCAGTACCCCCTCCCCGGCCGCGAGCTTGCCGTAGCGGCGCATCAGCGCCTCGCGCAGGGCGTAGTAGTCGTCACCCGGCGTCGGGTTGGCGATGTTGTAGCGTCGGTATTCCGAATGCTGCATGCTCCCGCGGTCGTACACGACACAGGCGACGACGGTGGCTTCGCCCAGGGTGTGGCTCACATCCAGGCATTCGATGCGCTCGATGCCACTCTCGTTTAGGACCTCGTTCAGTGCCGCCAGGCGCGCCTCCTGGCTTGCGCGCTGGCCCTCGCGCGCGGCTAGGGCCTGGCGTGCATTTTCCTCGGTAAGCCGCAGCCATACCCGCCGCTCGCCGATCGGACGGGTGACCACCTGCACGCTGCGACCGGCCCGTTCCGCCAGCCAGGACTGCGCGCCCTCGACCTCCGCGGAGAGCACCACTAAGGCCGGGACTTCGTGCGTAGCATAGTGCTGCGAGAGGAAGGCCTCCAGGACCTGGGTGGCATCGGCCTGGTTGGCGTCGTTGGGAAAAAAGGCCTTGCCGCCCAGGTTGCGTCCGGCTCGGATCATGGTCAGATAGACGCAGGCCACGCCGCCCTGCACTACCGCGGCGATTACGTCCGCGTCGCGCGTGCCGCGACTCTCGACGAACTGCTTCTCGCGCACGCCGGCCAGCGCCCGGATCTGATCGCGGTAGGCCGCCGCCTCCTCGTAGCGCAGCGCTGCCGCCGCCCGTTCCATCTGGGTGGTGAGGCGGCCAAGTACCTCGGCATCCTTGCCGCTTAGGAACAGGACGGCGTCCTCGACGTCGCGGGCATAGTCTTCCGGCGCGATCAAGCCAACGCAGGGGCCGCTGCAGCGCCGGATCTGGTACAGCAGGCAGGGGCGCGAGCGGTGGGCGAACACTGTGTCCTTGCAGGTGCGCAGCCGGAACACCTTCTGCAGGATCTGGATGCTCTCACGCACCGCGTGGGCGTTGGGGTAAGGGCCGAAATAGCGGTGACGGCGGTCGGTGGCACCGCGGTAAAAGGCCAGTCGCGGGTAGTCGTGCCCGGTCAGGATCAGGTAGGGATAGGATTTGTCGTCGCGGAAGACGATGTTGTAGCGCGGCGCCTCGGCCTTGATGATGTTGTTTTCTAGCAGCAGGGCCTCGGATTCGGAGCGTGTGACGGTGACCTGGATGTCGCGGATGCGCGAGACCATGAGCGCGATGCGCGGCGAGTGGTCCGTCTTCTGGAAATAGCTCGAAACCCGCTTCTTCAGATCGCGCGCCTTGCCCACGTAGAGCAGTTCGCCCCCCGCACCGAGCATGCGGTAGACCCCCGGCAGGTTGGGCAGCCCCGCAAGCAGGGCATCCGGGTCAAAGGGGCGAGCGGCTTCTTCGCTCACGTCACGGCAGTCCATACGGCACAACAGGCTTACTGTTTCAACCCTGCCATGGGCTTGGTGCTGTGGTTCCGGCGCGTGCGGCGCTACCGCTGACGGCTGCTCACAACGCGCTGCCGCGCCCGCGACATTCGCAGCGGTAATCGAAGCTCACGCCGGCCCGGCATTGCAGGTGAAGGACTGCACACCGGCGCTGCCGCAGAGCTCGCG